>QIKT01000145.1 GCA_003233095.1 Oceanospirillales bacterium
GGTCGATCAAGATGCCCCAGCGGACTATCAGCAGCTATATGAGGCGCTGGGGATACACACCGCAAAAGCCTGCGAAGCGGGCCTACGAAAGATCAGATGCGGCGACTCGGAAATGGCTTGAAGAATATTATCCAATCATCAACAAACGCGCGGCCTCGCAGGGCGGAGAGATATTTTGTGGCGACGAAACCGGGGTGAGTAATCAATGTCAGCACGTTAGAGCTTATGCACCCATAGGACACACGCCAGTCGTCAAGATCCAGTCGAAACGGTTTCGTACAAATCTTGTTTCTGCGATCAACAACCAGGGCAAGTTCAGGTTCATGATTTACAAAGAAACCATGACTGCCAAGGTGCTGATTCGTTTTATGAAACGGTTGGTCAAGGATGCGAAGCGGAAAGTATTTTTGATCCTGGACAGTTTGAGAGTACAGCACGCAAAACTCGTGAAGGCCTGGCTCGAAGAGAACACAAAGCGAATCGAAGTGTACTATTTGCCGGCCTACACGCCGGAGATGAACCCTGATGAATCTTGATGAATATCTCAATTGTGACCTTAAGCAGGGTATCCGGGCCTCTTCACCAGCAAGGGAGCCTCTGACCAAGTCGTGAGCGGCTGTCTTGAGCGTCAAATACGCCTCCTCTGCGTTGCATGAACCGAGCCGTAGCAATACGTATGACTCGGTTCATGCGCTTTGATCGGACGTATTTCCCATCTCAATCCACCTCGCTTGAGACTTGTTCAGAGGCTCCCTAGCACTCAGCGGCCTGACCACCCTTGGAAACCCCTCGACTACGCTCGGGAAACAGGATATTTTCGATGCTTGATTGTCATACCAGCGCAGGCTGGAATCTGCTGTTGATCAGAGATGTGGTCAGGTAGACATCATCCCAGCTTTCGCTGGGATGATGTGATTGTGATTTAGGTTTGGGTTTTGACTTACCCCCTGACGCTGCCTCGTGACAGGATTCAAACGGGGAGAGAGTGAGCACCTGTCTGAGACCGAAGGCCGAGTTGCGGAGCGCCCCGTTTGAATCTCTGAGGGTTCTATTCCCCGCCGCTTGCGGCGAATAAACGCTAAGCGAGCGAATTCTTCTAAATACCCCGCCCATTGGGGCGGGGATGTTTATTACGCCTCGAAGGGAAGGCAAAGAAAAGTGACTCGCCTACAGGCGAAATCTGAGTTCAAACAAACGGTAAAAATTAGATATCCTCAGGCAAAATCCGAGAAAAAAAGATAACCCACCGCCCTATCAGGCCGTCTTGCTGACCGCCTCAATACCCTGGCTTTGCAGGTATTCGTCGTAGGTACCGTGGTAGTCGACCAGACCGTCCGGAGTCATCTCGACGATGCGGGTAGCCAGCGAAGAAACGAATTCGCGGTCATGACTGACGAAGACCAGCGTGCCTTCGTAATTTTCCAGCGCCAGGTTCAGCGCTTCGATGGATTCCATGTCCAAGTGGTTGGTTGGCTCGTCCATCAGCAGCACGTTGTGCCTCTGCATCATCAGGCGAGCAAACAGCATGCGGCCCTGTTCGCCACCAGACAGGACGCGGACTATCTTGGTGACGTCTTCCTTGCCGAATAGCATCCGGCCAAGGGTGTTACGCACGGACTGATCGTCGTCTTCGTCCCGGCGAAAACGCGTCATCCATTCGGTGACCGTCATGTCGCTTTCGAAGTCGTCGGAGTGATCCTGGGAAAAATAACCAGGCTCGGCATTCTCGGCCCATTTGATGTTGCCGCTTTTGGCGTCCACGTCACCGGACAGGGTGCGCAGCAGGGTGGTTTTGCCGATGCCGTTGGGGCCGATGATGGCGATGCGTTCACCGGCTTCGATATTCAGTGTCAGTTTCTCGAACAGCATGGACTCGTAGCCATTACTCAGAGATTCGGCCTGCAAGGCGTGGCGGAACAGCTTCTTGTCCTGCTCGAAGATGATGTAAGGGCTGACCCGGCTGGACGGCTTGAGAACGTGCAGCTCGATCTTGTCAATCTGCTTGGCGCGTGAGGTAGCCTGACGAGCCTTGGAGGCGTTGGCAGAGAATCGGCTGACGAAAGTTTTCAGTTCGGAGATCTGGGCTTTCTTCTTGGCATTCTCGTTGACCAGACGTTCGCGTGTACGGGTCGAAGCGACCATGTATTCGTCGTAGTTGCCCGGATAGACGCGCAGCTCGCCGTAATCCAGGTCGGCCATATGCGTACAGACGCTGTTGAGGAAGTGACGGTCGTGCGAGATGATCACTATGGTGCACTTGCGCTGATTGAGGATGTTTTCCAGCCAGCGAATGGTGTTGATGTCCAGGTTGTTGGTCGGTTCGTCGAGCAGCATGATGTCCGGGTTGGCGAACAGGGCCTGAGCCAGCAAGACGCGTAGCTTCCAGCCCGGAGCGACGGTGCTCATCAGGCCATAATGCTGTTCCAGCGAAATTTCCAGACCCAGCAGCAGTTCACCGGCGGTCGATTCGGCGGTGTAGCCATCGAGTTCGGCAAAACGCATCTCAAGGTCAGCCACCTTCATGCCGTCTTCTTCGGACATTTCGGGCAGCGCATAGATACGATCTCGTTCCTGCTTGACCTTCCAGAGCTCATCATTGCCCATGATCACGGTGTCGAGGACGCTGTAGTCTTCATAGCCAAACTGGTCTTGACGCAGTCGGCCGACGCGAATGTCCTCATCCCAGGCGACCGAACCGGAGGATGGCTCCAGCTCCTTGCCCAGCAGTTTCATCAGGGTCGATTTGCCACAGCCGTTGGCGCCGATCAGGCCGTAGCGATTGCCGTCGCCGAACTTGACCGAGACGTTCTCGAACAGCGGCTTGGCGCCGAACTGGATGGTGAGGTTGGAAGTTTTGATCATGGTAGTTGCCCTGACGCTGCCCTGCAGCGCCTGTCAATGTACAAAAAAAGCCAGCTATCTTGCCAGAAAATACAGCATTTGGCCAGTGTTTGCGGGCGCTCTGCTCGAATTGACTCCTTTGAACGTCTCGCCTGCCGCCGGCACAGCGCTGCGACAAGACTCTGCACCCGAAACTCACTGTCACATGCTAGGATCACCCACATTCTCATCACTCAAGGAAACAAATTCATGACCATAAAGACTGGAGAACACTTGCCAGACGTCAAGGTGCAGACCATGACCGCAGAAGGTCCGCTGCCACAGCCCATTCGTGAGCTTGTTGGTGACAACAAGGCCGTGCTGTTTGCCGTACCTGGTGCCTTTACCCCGGGCTGTTCGAAGTCGCACTTGCCGGGATTCGTGGCCCATTCCAAAGCTATACTGGACAAGGGCGTCGAGCGTATTCTATGTCTGTCGGTCAACGATGCTTTTGTCATGGATGCCTGGGGCAAGCATCAGAACGTCGAGCACATTACCATGGTGGCCGATGGTAATGGCGAGCTGACCCGTGCATTGGGGCTACAGATGGATGCCAGCGGGTTTGGCATGGGTGAGCGATCGCAGCGCTATGCCATGATCATCGACGGCGGCAAGGTCATTCAGCTGAACGTCGAGCCAGGCCCTGGCATCAATGTCAGCAACGCCGAGACGATTCTGGCGGAGCTGTAGAGCCTCAGAATATCGGACAATCTGTACTCTCCCTCCCTATCCCTTAAGGAAGATCGAGAGGGATGCGGCCTGAGGGGCCGTTTGTGTGTCGATCATGGCATCAAAACGTGAATCGAACGGCTTCAGATCGTGGCTGCGATCCAATCGCTCCGCGATCATCCATCCCAACCTTGCATCAAAGAAGATAAGGAGTAAACAGGATCAGCGCTTACGACAGTTATTCGCTCGGGACGACGGCTTTGGGCTTTTGACTTTGATCTATCTCCCCACTTTCTGACACTGCCTCATGCGCGGGTTCAAACGGGGGAACAGTGAGCACCTGTTTGAGCCTGCAAGGCGAGTTGCGGAGCACTGATCTGGCAAGTCAGCTGGGGTCTGTACAGTCAACTACATAGGTCACACTTTCATTCACATACATGGGTCACATTTTTTATCGGCCAGTACGGTGTTTTCTTTCCACTGATCACTCTCTGGTCAAACTCGCCGAGTCGGATTCGGCCGAACCATATCTCCCGGATTCCGTCATTGACCTTTTCCATCGCGACCCGTTCTCCTACCAACAGTTCAGAGGCTCCCTAGAAACCTACAGCACGTTCCGATTGCGGCGTTGCGCGGTACTCGGAATCCTCATGTACTGCCAAGTACACTGCGGTTCCGTGCGCCTTGTACTTGAACCGCTCCCCAGGTGCAGCATTCATGCCTGGTTTCCTTGCAAGATGGATCATTGGTGTGCCTGGTCGGTTGGGGCCGAGGTCGCCTGGGTGACCAGACTGGTCATCTGGTTGACGACCGGTGCGAGCAGTTGTTCGCGATAGGGATCGGTTGCTTGAATCATGAACCGCTGCTGCTGACGAGCGACCATGACAGCCTGTCCGTCCCGGATTCGTGGTCGCATGCGCATTTGTCGAAACAAGGTAATGGCGGCAAACGCCTGACCTGCTCTGGCATTGGTGTGGCGCAGCCTGACAAACTGAGGCCGGCCATCAGCACGCAGCTCATATTCAAACTCAAACCACAGCGACGGGTCGCCGCCCTCGGAGATGAACTGAAATGGACCACGCCATATCTCATGTTGCTCACTGATCGTCTCACGCTGTTCCTCGCTGGCCCACTGCCAGGCAGATTCCAGCGTTCGAAGTGCGCGTCGCTCACGCCCGAATCGCATCTGCAATTGCGCCAATTCAATCAGTGCGTCGTAGTGTTGAGCTGCTGTGTAGGCCTGGTTGAAATCCACCATCATCGCCACGCGCTCGCTCAGCAGTCTCAAGCCTCGTTCCGGCGTCTGGCGTTCGTACAGATAGGTTAGCGCTTTGGCCTTCATGATCGGACCCATCGAAGGATGCGGGCCGCCATGCTGTTTCTCCAGCTCAATCATCTGCATGCGATACAGCGACAAGGCTGGCTTGTAACGCCCTGCCATAGTCAACCAGCTGCCATACAGGCGCGCGGCATCCACAGTGGCCTCATCGGTCAGGCCATACTCGTCCCGGCTGATTCTGAAACCGGTCTTGAAGACTTGTTCAGCCTGCCACCACTGGTCCATCTGCGCCAGGTTCAGGCCTTTGAGAAAGACCATCGGTAGTTGGTCGGGCGTCATCATGCCTTGTTGGCGATGGGTCAGATGCTGCGCCCGAGTCATGACGTCGGTGGATTGGTCATACTGTTTGAGAGCCCGATGTGCGAGCGCCTTGAGTTTCAGCGGCTGGACCAACTGAGGGCTGAACAGACCATGGCGCTTTTCAACGGTCCTGATCAGAGGCTGAAGCGATTCGATACATCGCCGGTATTGATGGTCGCGATATTGGTCTCGCGCCTCGACGAACTGGCGCATCAGTTGACCATCCTGATCACTGCCCTGCCAGTCCGCCAGGATCAATGCAGCCAGCGCGAGCCGGGCAGACTGGTCTGGAATCGCCCAGCTGTTCGAGACACACATAGCAAACATCATCCCGAGCAGCACTTCCAAGTTCCAGCGCATCATGGGCCTCCCGGCTCTAATATACGATATTCATCGTACCAGTATAACTCAGCTCCGCAATGGTTCAAGCCGGAGCGGTAGACAATGAGATCAGGCGATCGGAATGTATGGACTATTGTGGTTCGAAAAACTCGACCTGACCGGTTTCCAGCGAATACTCGACGCCTGTGATCTTCAGCTCATCATGAGCAATCAGTTCACGAAGAATGCTGGAACCCTGGGTCAGTTGCCGGATCGATGCATGAATGTTCAAGCGCTCCCTAGCGTCTCAACTCATCATGTGACAACGGGGGTGACCGACGCAACAGCGGTTCGATAGCGGGTTTGATTCGATCAACAATCGATCGGGTGTTTGGGCTGCGCCAGTTCTTTCAGCGTGATGTCAATGGCACCACATTGCGTGTGACCCATGACCACGACCAGACGAGTTTTGAACAGGCCGGCTGCAAATTCGATGCTGCCGACCTGAGAAGGCGCGACTACATTACCCACCACACGAATGACAAACAAATCACCCAGGCCCTGATCGAAAATCAGCTCCGCCGGCACTCATGCGTCGGAACAGCCAAGGGTCACCGCAAACGGCGCTTGCTCCTCGAGTAGCTGGCCACGGCGTACCCGATGCGGGATTTGCTCATCATTCATTCTGTTCAAGTTCGAAGCGACGATTGCCTTCAATCAGGCGGTCAAGCGCCTGCTGCGCAGTGACGGTATTGATTGGACTCCCCCCAATCCTCGCAGAGTAGCAGTGCGATGAATTGAAGTCGTAGATCAGAAACCAGCCCACCATTTCGACCACCAGCACCATTGTGAACAGCGGGAAAGGAATAGTGGCCATCAGTGTTGGGAAGGCCAGCCAGACAAACAATACCAGCAAGGCCAACTCGCCGATAGCCAATGCGACGCTATGGTCGCTGGGCATGGGTTATCGACCTTCTCATCAACGGCGGTCTTGAAGTAGGATGAACTCTGTTGTTGTCTCAGCAGGATCAATCGATCAATCTCGCGCACACGATCAGGCCACTGCTCGGCGTCGATGATCTGCCTCACTTCGCGCAGTTGCGCCAGCGTCAGTGACGAAAAATCAGGGGTGCTCATGACGCTCGCCGATCAGACCAGCGGCAGGCGAATGAACTGGGCCAGCCAGTACAGGCAAATGCCAACCTGAACAATAAAACAGACAAACCGCAATTGAACCGCGATCACCGAGGTCGAGCCGACATGAATGACCGACTGAAGAACGCGAGCGCCGAGCAGCACATAGGCCAGGCCATTGGTCAGATGAGTCAGGTCCATGGCCAGTGCAAAGATCAGCAAGCCCCCAACAAACGGGAAGCTCTCGTAGCAGTTGGCGTGCGCCCTGACCAGGCGAGCCGAAAACGGCGACACATCCTCACCGGTGGGGCTGAATCTATTGGCTCGGTGCTTGCCCGTCAAAGAGAGAAACACCCGAAGTCCGCCCAGTGTCAGCAGCAGTGCCATCATCCATGCGATCAGTAGCAAAAAAGTCAGGGCAGTGGCAGTCATCAGCAATCTCCAGAGTGGTTGGGTCAGTGTATCAAGTCGATGCTGTGCTCACATCTCGGCGAGGTAAAATGCCTCCAGCGCATCGAGCGTCGCTGCGGGCTGCTCAGCGTGCAACCAGTGGCCGGCGTTGGCAATGACCTGATGTCGAGACCTGGGAAACAAGGTTTGAATACGCGGCAGATGCGACTCCTGAATATAAGTCGATTGCTCGCCAGCAAGAAACAGGCACGGGCCGGTGTACTTCAGGGCAAGCAGCTCATCGGGGAACCCGGCGATCGTCTCCAGACCGTTGGCCAGGTGATCGAGTCCGATCCGCCAATCAAACTGACCGTCCTCGTTGCGGCGCAGATTGTGCAGCAGAAATGCCCGAACACCCGCTTCGTCGATCGCATCGCTGAGCCACTCATCTGCCTGCTTGCGACTGGTGATCTGTTCCATCGGCATCTGCTGCATGGCATCCATGAAGCGCCGAAAGCCGCGCTGATAGGCGACCGGAGCAATATCCGCCGCCACCATCGAGGCAACCCGTTCTGGCTGGGTCAGCGCAGCATGCATGACCACTTTGCCGCCCATCGAATGGCCGATCAGATGCGCCCTGGGCACACCGTCCGAATTGATGCAATGCGACTCCATGAAGCCGATAAGATCATCGCTCATGGACTCAAAGCTGACATCTGGATCATGCGGTGACTCGCCGTGATTGCGAAGATCAATCGAATAAGTGGTCGCACCACGGGCCAGTTTGCGGGCAAGGCTTTGCCAGTTGCCAGCTGAGCCGAACAGACCGTGAACGACCACAATCGGAGTGGACTCAACGGAGCTTTCAGATTCGAAAGCCTTGAAATTAAGGGGTTGTCTCATTGGGATGAATCGCTGTCCTTGATTGGGGTTGACTGTTGGCGGGTGCGCGTCAGGTGCCAGACGTTCAAATTTCTGCGTGTCATGATCGCATATTCGCCTGGTCAAATCCTGCCGCCTACATGACCTGAACCCAGCGCTCCTTGTACATTCCATGGCTATCCAGAGCGGGCAAATCGGCATTGAGTAGCGTGCAGATGGCTTGCTGCTGTGTTCGCTAATCATCCATCTGCTCGCGAATTGCACCCAGTCTCCGAGTCAGGACGTCTCCAGCCGACCCTGTATCGATCTCCGCTACCTCGGGCAACATCGAGACCAGTGCTGCAATCTCCTCAAGCCCCAGGCCCGCCGAACGGAAACTGCATCGTCGTTCAGACCCAACCAGCCGAGAAAGGCCGCATGGGCTTCAGGGTACCGGGCTTCAAAGCCGCGATGCCAGCGCTCCAACGTGGCGTCATCAACACCCACCTCGTGGAACAGCTGGGTGAATTGTGCAGGACTCAATGTGTGTCGTGTGGTCATGATCGGCTCTGTAATCAGTGAGTGGAAGCCATGGACGGGTCAAGCTTCGAAACAGGACTGGCTTCAGGTCAGCTTGAAATCCAGCTGTCGCCAAGCTTCATAGAGGGCGATCGCTACGCTATTGGACAGGTTCAGACTGCGTGAGTCTGGCTGCATCGGCAAGGTCAGACAACAACCCTCGGCTTGGGCTTCAAGGATATCGTCCGGCAGGCCTCGTGTTTCGGGACCGAATAGCAGGACATCCTCATCACGATATCGACAATCGCTATAGCGAACTGCATGGTGTGTGCTGAAACTCAGCAGCCGCCGATCAGCACGCCACTGCTCGAATGAGGTCCAGTCGGCATGCTCAACAAACAATTCCGGATGAATGTAATCTAGGCCTGCGCGCCGCAGTTGCTTCTCCTCCAGCGAAAAGCCCAGCGGATGAATCAGATGCAGCCGCGCGCCCGTGTTATGACACAAACGCAGGATGTTGCCAGTATTGGGTGGAATTTCGGGCTGATAGAGTGCGATGTGGAGCATGGAATGCCTGATGTGATGAATGCCACTCAGTGTAGCCCGAAGCCGGCCAACCGTCATTCCAGCGAACGCAGGAATCTTGTTCACTGAACCACAGAGCCTGACCAGGCAAGATCCCGGCGTTCGCCGGGATGACATGATTGTGATTGTGGGTGTGGGACTGCTTCTCCCTTCCCCGGAGGGAGGTCGATAGGGATGCGGCCTGAAGGGCCGTTTGTTACTGGGCAACGGCTCCATTATCAACCCCGGCTGGACGCAAGAACAAAACCTGGATCAAATCGCTTCGCGATCATCCATCTCAACCTTTCATCAAAGAAAGAAGGAGCTGACTATTTGTGTTTTCAGTGCACTGCGCCTGATGACACCCGGAGGTACGTCGCACACGCCCCGTTTGGATTCGGGCACGAGGTTCCCGGAGCAATGCGAAGCACTGATCCGGGAAGTCAGCAGGGGTCCATTTATTTTCGTTAATTTGCTTTGTAGAGGCAAAGAAAAGTGACTCGCCATCAGGCGAAACCTGCGTTCAAACAACAATGAAAAAAATGAGCCGCCATCAAACAAAACCTGACCAGCAAAAAGCCCCGTGGCCGAGCCACCCTCGGGACATCGGGTCGATCCCCTCAAAGAAGAACAAATGAGCCTGCGTCCCGACTGAACCAGCCAGACCGCAGGCCCAAAACCCATCACACCATGATCAACCCTCAGGAATAGGCTGCCCCGGAGTCCACGGTGCACCGGCATCAGCCAACATCATCTCGACTTGCGGCAACCGCTGCTGTGTAATGGCGTTGAGTCGCGTGCGAATATCGACAAATTCCTGCTCGGCAATCTGCATGCTGCGTTCGTGGGTCGGGGTAGGACCATAAGTCGACAGGCCGGTGCCGATCTGGGCGACGAACAGACGACTGTTCACGGTACGTGGGCCCTTCTCACCGACCTGGTTTTTGGACTGATTGCCGCCCAGCTCTTCTTCGATCACGTACAGGTCCTGGCGCAACTGATGCAACGCAGCCACAGCATCGTTGGGCAATGTGGTCGCCAGATCAGCGACCTTGTTCAGCATCGCGATGCGCTGTTCGGTCTGTTTGATTGTGACCCCAGCCGCCGAGGTCTGACGCTGCATGTCGGCAATCCGTTTCCAGAAGGCCGTGACTTCCTCGATTGAGGCACTGGGCAAGCTGCCCGTCGTCATCCGTTCAACATCGAATGGCTGAGCCGACGCCAGCTCGGTGACGCTGCCGCCCTGCCGCTGAGACATCGACACGCTGTATCGGCCTGGCGGGGCGAGAAAACCGCTGCTGTCATCATCGTCATCTTCGCCACCAGCAGCACTGCTGATGGCATCACTGGAGGGCCAGGTAAGGTCCCAGGCCACTCGATGGAAGCCTTTCGATGCAGGTCCAGACAAGCGGCGGACCACCTCACCGTTGCCGTCACGGACGATCAGTTCGATTCGTGGATCAACTTCTCGACGTTCCTGTTCCACGGCAACCCAACCGGCGAACGGCGTGCCCTTGTCATCTTCAATCAGGGCCTTTTCACGTTCAGTGCGCTCGGCCTTATTCGTCGTCAGGGTCTCTGGCAGATAGTAGGTAAACACAGCACCAAACGGAGGGTTGGGTGCTGTAAAATAGCCCTCGCCCTGAGAGGCTTTCTGGCCGCCACCCAACGGCGTCCTCTGCAGATACCACCAGGCCTTGCGGCCTGTCATCAGCTGCGGACCGGACTCGAGCCAATCACGACTGACCTGTCTGAGCGGGCTGATGTCATCAAGAATGAAGAACCCGCGCCCAAACGAGGCGCCGACCAGATCGTCTTCGCGCTTCTGGATGACCAGATCGCGGAATGAAATGGTCGGGACATCACCGGTCAGTTCGATCCACTGACCGCCACCATCGACGCTGAAGAACATCCCGAATTCGGTGCCGACGAACAGAAGGTTCTTGGCCTCGTGGTCCTGAACCATGCGCCACACCAGATGCTTGTCAGGCAGGTCGCCGGCAATCGACTTCCACGATTTGCCCCGATTGGTGCTCTTGAGCAGATACGGTTTGAAGTCGCCGCTCTTGTGGTTGTCCAGCGCCACGTAGACGGTATCGACGTCATACAGATCGGCCTTGATGTCATTCACAAAAGCGTTGTCGGGTACGCCGGGCAGCGAGCCGACTTCGATCTTCGTCCAGCTCTCACCTGAATTGCTGGTGACCTGAATCAGACCATCATCGGTGCCTGCATACAGCACGCTCTCGTCGATCGGTGATTGGGCCAACGAGGTGATGGTGTTGTAGTTGGACATGGCCAGCAGGTCCCAGGTGGCATCCCAGCTCCACTTGCGGCCCATCAGCGGCAGCTGCATGCGATCCTGATCGCGGGTCAGATCGCCGGAAATGGCCGTCCAGCTGTCACCGCGATTGTCCGATCGCCAGACGCGCTGTGAGGCGAAATACAGTCGGGTTGGGTCGTGCGGACTGACCAGAATCGGCGCATCCCAGTTCATGCGGTCGGGAGGTTCGCCCTGATCGGGCTGTGGCTGAATGTAGACCTTCTCGCCAGTGGTCCGGTCAACCCGAACCAGATTGCCCTGCTGCCACTGCGAATACATGATGTCCGGATTGCCAGGCTCTGTAGCCGGCTGATGGCCGTCGCCGAACAGAGTGATGAACCAGTCGGCGTTGCGGATGCCGTGGACATTGTCGGTCCGCGACGGGCCACCCTGAGTATTGTTGTCCTGGGTGCCGCCATAAACGGTGTAGAACGGTTCGGCATCGTCCACAGCGAGCTTGTAGAATTGCGTCAGCGGCAGATTGTCGATGAAGCGCCAGTTCTCGGCCAGATCGAAACTCTCATAAATGCCGCCATCGGTGCCGACCAGCAGATAGTCCGGGTCATCATCACGGAAGGTTAGCGAATGATTGTCGGGGTGCTTGAACGTTTCTTTCATGCGGCGGAAATTCTTGCCGCCATCATCAGAGATCTGCATCCGCACATCGACCAGATAGAGGCGATCGAAGGCATGTGGACTGGCATACAGTTCCTGGTAGTAGTGTGGACCGGTGGCGCCGGCCACCGCATCAGAGCGCTTTTCCCAGCTCATGCCGCGATCGGCTGAGCGGTAGACGCCGCCGGTGCGTTGGTCCAACTCGATGGCCGCGTAGACCACATCAGGATTCTGCGGCGAGATAGCCAAACCAATCTTGCCCATGTTGCCCTCCGGCAAGCCGCTGCTCAGTTCCTGCCAGGTCAGACCCCCATCGGTCGAGCGATGAATGCCGGTCTCAGGACCGCCGCCCATGTAGGCGGCGACAGTGCGATGACGCTGCCAGGTGGCCGCATAGAGCACATCCGGGTCACGCGGATCGATCAACACGTCGGTGACGCCAGTCCATTTTCCAGCAGACAGGACATTCTCCCAGGTCTCGCCGCCGTCGGTGGTCATGAACAAGCCGCGATCACCGTCGGAGGACCAGAGCGGCCCTTGCGCAGCCACCCAGACCGTATTGGGGTCTTCGGGGTGAACAATGATTTTCGAGATGTGCTCGGACTCGGCCAGGCCCATGTTCTTCCAGCTACTGCCGCTGTCATGGCTGACATAGACGCCATCGCCAAAGCTGACGTGTCGCCCGCCCACGTTCTCACCGGTGCCGACCCAGATGGTGCTGTGATTGTTGGGGTCGATGGTCACACAGCCGAGTGAATAGACCGACTCATCATCGAACAGCGGCGTCCAGGTGGTGCCGGCATTGGCCGTCTTCCACAGGCCACCTGAACCCACGGCGACATACCAGGTATTCTCGTGATCGGGGTGAATAGCGATATCGGCAATCCGACCGGACATCAACGCCGGTCCAATGTTGCGAACCTTCAGGCCGTCAAAGGTACTCGCCGAGAGCACATCTGCCTCGTCACTCTCGGTGTCCTGCGCCATCAGGCTGGTGGTAAAGGCCAGCAACATGGCCAGCATCAGTGCGTGAATCTGTTTCATCAAAACCCCTTCCGATTGAGACTGAATGCGCGATTTGCGCGAGGGATAATTTAGCACACAATCGAAACCATGAACGAGCAGCGCCAACAGGGCCATGAGGCTCCTTAGACCAGGGCAGCAGTGACTCCCAGACCTAGCAACGCCTCGAAGCGGCCTATGGCGATGTCGAGCTGATGCACACCATCATAGTGCGCCAGCTCGAAGCCCTGCGCGACGGCGACCGGTTCTGGTACCAAAGCAAGCTGTCACGATCCGACCGTGATCAGATCAACCGCACTTCACTGGCCGACATCATTCGTCGCAACACCCGCATTGACGACGAGATTCAGGACAATGTGTTCAGGATAGCGCGAACACGCCTCTGAATGACTACACAGGGTGGAGGTTTGGATCAGGTTCGGTCCGACCTCCACCCAAGAGGGCGTGCAGGTGATTTGGCAGACACCTCAATCAAGCGCGGCTCACCGTTCTGCCGACCCATTCAGCTTCCTGGCTGACTGCATCAAACCTTTAAATATCGGTTCTGAGACTTTTGACGGAAATGAATCCGGCAAAGCTGAGCTCACACTGGCAATCACTGTTTCAGTTGCTTCAATAAGCTCTTCGATCATCGATTCGACAAATTTATCCAGGCCACAGGTCTTTGCCATCGCAACCCAGTGCCGCCGAGTGATGCCCTGCCAGCCATAATGTCGATGCTTGCTGACCACTGCCATCGCCATCTTCGCCTTCTGAGGTGCCAACTGATTGCGCCTTCCACCCAGAATGGGGTGAGCCGACAGGACATCATAAAAAGGCGTCAGGCGATATCGCCCTTGTTGGCCAATAAACAGGCTGAAGTTCTTGGCGTGACCATCGATCGCGCACAGCATCCAGAACACGATTTGAACGCGCAGGAATTCTCTTCGATCATCCAGTGCTTTATCGGAACCTCTCAACACCTCATTGATCGCAATAATCCCAGGCCCCCCATTTGATTCATACTTCTGATCTGGAGGCGTCCCTGTGGCCTGGCACAGGTCCTCCTGAGGCAGCCTTAGCCAGCAACCCCCCGATTCTGCCAACTTTCGATCAAAACGCTCGACGATCAGGACATGCTTATCTTCAAAGTCGGCAATCTCGCAGTCGGCGACTCTGAAACCATAAGCGGCCAATATTCTTGAACAGAGCCACTCATTCTCAATCGATAGACTCAAGTCGTATTTTTCAGTGCTGACTAAACCGAGCGGAAGTTTGAAAATGTGCGTACTGGGCGTGCTACCCATGGGTTCTTGCCATTGACCACGATGCCAGAGTAGCGCGGTCTTCTCATGGGCGCCTGCGATTGAAATTCGAAATGGCACATCGGTTGCGTGCCCAAATCGAACGGGTGAGGCCGCCGCTCGAATCACCTCCGCAATCTGATGATCACTCAGCGGCCTGGATTCAATTCGATCAAATCCGATCGGCTGTTCATTTTCAGGCAACAGCTGAATCGAACCCACACAGTCTCGGCCGATTTCAGTCAGTAAATCGAAGGGTTTACCTGATCGGGCATGATAGCTCTGCTGGATGTGCTTTCTGATGTCGACGCTGTCCGGCAGCAAATTCTCGAAATAGGACTCGACTACCGGACCCTGATGCGCAATGTTCTGCGGTTGCAACACCATCGACAGTGATATAGGTCGTGCACCTCTCCATTCGATCCATTCCTGAGAATATCGAAACTGATGCTGATTGTTGCTATTGACCTCCCAACACCCTGTCAGCCGACCATTCATCCATACGTTCAGTCGGCGCGTTTTACTCAATCGACCCATCAGCTACCACTCCAGATCAGACGATTGATTTGGCTTTATCTGTATTGTCAATTCAAGTTCCAGTGCCGATAACAGCTTGAACAAGCTGTCTACCGTAGCTGATTCCGTTCTTGTCTCCAGCCTGGACACGGTTTTCGGCAACAGACTGACCAATGATGCAACGGATGCTTGGCTGAGCTTTTTTTCCTTCCTGAAGCGTCTCAGCATCTGTCCCAGCTGTGATGGGGTCACTATGATTTGTGTCATCGCTTAACCTTCCTTCTTGTCTTCCATACCCTGTAGGGTATTTTCATATAATATACCTTGCAGGGTAGATACAGTCAATATACCCTTTGGGGTACAGTGCTATTGAAAATCGGAAGAAAAAGACAGACACACTCAGGCTACATGACAGGTTTTTAATGGCTTAGAACCACCAGGTATAAGCCACTTTCACACTCAGCTCTTGGGAAGCCTCTGAACAAGTCGTGATCGGTTGTCTTGAGCGTGACATACGCCTGCTCGGCGCTGCATGAGCCACAGCACCACTAAGACTCAGCTCATGCGCCTTGATCGGACGCATTTCCCATCTCAATCCAACTCGCTTAAGACTTATTCAGAGGCTCCCTAGGTCTCCCGTTTCGGCCCGATCAGTTGATATGGGCGTCGTTGGCATCCAGACACGATCCTCGTCTCTGGGCACATACGAGGCGTCACTGACTACGATGGTGCCTGACAACATGTCGTGCCAGGACCTTTTCTGACGGAACCAGCCCGCCCAGAAAAAACCCAACCCCAGCGGGATGATCGACAGGGGCATAACCAGCAACCGCAACAGGGAACGGAGAACAGTCGGCGGTTTACCGGTGTGGGTGGACAGCAGCAGCTGCGACACTGCCCAGGCTCCGGGCGTGCGACCCGTGGTCGACCAGGAGCTGACCAGATACACGCCTGTGACAAACAGGGCCAGAACTGCGCACAAATCTGCATCCATTCGGTCGATGGGTCGACCGGCCAATGATGACATGGTTGCCAGGAAAATCATCATCAGAGTCCCAAGGTACAAGACATCCAGCACTGATGCTCCCAACCGCAGCCAGAATCCAATCAGATATCGGTCCTGAGTATTCTCAGTGGCTAGGTCGTTGTGCATTCACGGATTCTCGCTGTGTCTGATCGGTTCATCATCGTATCAGCCCGCCAACGTCCAGACAGGGACCCCGGGTTCAATCGTGTTCGGCCAGCCGACCCTCACTTCGACACCGTAGCCCAATTCGGTCATGTTGTCGAAACCGTGATTGAGGGTAATCCTCTGCATTCGAAGACGCGGCGACCGGCCACACAGTTCGGGTCTGGCCAAACGTCAGTCAGCAACTGACACTGGAAGGTCGCGAAGTGACTGTTTCTCCATCCGCTGATGTCGGTTCAAGGTCCGCCTGACGGTTCGACGAGCCTGTCGGGATGCCTGTGTCGCCGCCACATACAAGTCCGACCGAACACGCTCAACCTTCACCGTCAGACGCGACACCAGGTGCACTATAATCGCCACCTTCTTGTCGGCGCCGCCTCTGGGACCGTTGATATCACTCAACGACACACTGACCGATATGATACGGCTGCCAAAGTTGGCCATATTCATTTGCAGTTGATTCTCAACATGTGCCCGAATGGCATCGGTCAGTTCAAAGCCCTGGCATCTGATCTCTGTTTTCATGGAATCATTCTCTGGTATAGACACCTACCATCCTTGATCGACACGATGCCAGGGTCCAGTCGATCGTTTCGAGGATTGAATCAAGATTTCACGAATCATATTGATTCGAATATAACTTACGATAGTTATTATGAAATCGTATTTACCGAATTGATCGCTCACGTTATCCTATCAGTGATAACGGCTCTTGACTCTCTGCTCATCCGTCCATGACACACTGCATGAATAACCCTGAAGACCCTGGCCAGCACATCCACACTGTGACCATTGCCGCCCAGGGTCAGATCAGGAGACCCGTTCACGATCACCGGCTTGCCATCGATACCGCGAACGCTACCCGAACTCGACAAGGACATTCTGAATGCGACACCTGAACTACAATCACCTGAAATATTTTCACGAGGTGGCACATCAGGGCAGCGTCAAGAAGGCAGCAGAAACCCTGCACCTGACCCCACAAACCATCAGCGGCCAGCTCAGACAGCTGGAAGATACCATTGGTCAACCCCTTTTCGATCGGGTCGGCCGGAGACTGCTGATTTCCGAGATGGGGCATCTGGTGCTCGAGTACGCCGACGAGATTTTTGCTATTGGGACTGAGCTTAGCCAGGTCGTTCGCGGCCAGGTCAACGTCGGTCCCTCGATGATGAGCATTGGCATCGTCAACTCGATGCCCAAACTGATTGCCCAGCGCATCATCGAACCCAGCCTGGGTACTGACAACCCAATCCGGATTCGATGCCATGAGGCATCGCTTGAACAACTGCTCAGCGAGCTGTCCGTACATAAGATCGATCTGGTGCTGTCCGATCAGCCCATGCCAGCAGGCTTGCGCCTGAAAGCCTATAACCATCAACTGGGCGAGAGCGGCCTGAGTTTCTTCTGCCAGAAAAAGCTGGCGCGTCGATACAAAGCTCAATTCCCGCAAAGTCTGAACCAGGCGCCGATGCTCTTGCCGAGCCGGCATTCGGCACTCAGACGGCGGCTGGATGAATGGTTCGATCAACAGGATCTTGCTCCGGAAATTATCGGTGAGTTTGACGACAGCGCCTTGATGAAGGCCTTCGGTCAATCCGGTTCCGGCTTATACGTGGCACCAACCGCCATTGAAAATGAGGTCTGTGCGATGTACGGTGCAACCTGCGTCGGACGCACCTCGGAAATCGTCGAACAGTTCTATGCCATTTCACCGGAGCGGCGCATCAAGCACCCGTCAGTGGCGCATATTCTGGAAGCGGCACGCCATGAACTGTTCATTGATCCGAAGGCGCCTGACGAAACATCCTGATTGGCGGCGAGACCTGGTATGACCCAATGTATTGAACCGGCGCAAGAATCGTCAACTACCACCTGTCACAACCACGCCGCTGACCACGGCTCACAGACGGGTCATTGCTGATGGATCCGGTCATCCTGTTTTTTGCCCTCGGTTTGCTCGCTGGGCTGGCCAAATCCGACCTGCGCCTGCCTCCGGCTGTTTACGAGTTACTCAGCATCCTGCTACTGCTGAGTATCGGCATGAAAGGCGGCGTCGAACTGGCCCAGCAATCCATGGGCAATCTGGTTCCGCAAATGCTGGCGGTGGTTGCCATGGGAATTGTCATCCCGCTGATGATCTTTCCGATCCTGCGCACGGTGGGTCGGCTGGACAAACCGAACGCTGCATCCATTGCAGCTCACTACGGATCGGTCAGCGTCGCCACTTACGCGGTCGCGGCCGCCTACTTGAATACCTCAGGCGTTGAATTCGAGCCTCAGATGGCCCTGTTCCTCGTCCTGCTGGAAATGCCTGCCATCATGATCGGTATTCTGCTTGCTCGTGGCCTGGACAATCAGACCAGCTGGGGCCGCCTCGCTCATGAAATCTTCCTTGGTAAAAGCATTGTCCTGTTGCTGGGCGGCCTGCTCATTGGCTGGGCCTGTGGAGTCGAAGGCATCGCGCCCATCGCGCCGCTGTTCTTTGATCTGTTCAAGGGCGTCCTGGCCCTGTTCCTGCTGGAGATGGGTCTGATTGCTGCCAGCCAGGCACGCAGCCTGCGCAGTAACGGATTATTTCTGGTGCTGTTCGGATTGATCGCACCGCTGCCGCTGGCGGGAATCGGGGCGCTGGTCGGCTGGTCTATCGGCCTGTCTGTGGGCGGCACCACCCTGTTGGCCGTGCTCGCTGGAAGCGCTTCGTACATTGCCGCTCCGGCCGCGATGAGGATTGCCGTTCCCGAGGCCAGTCCGACCCTGTCACTGACGGCTTCTCTGGGGGTCACCTTCCCGTTCAACGTGTTTGCTGGTATTCCGATCTACCATGCCATGGCGCGCTGGTTACACGCCCTCTAGGAGACGATCCGATGATGATCGAACAACGCAAGAAACTCACCGTGATTACCGAGGCAGCACTGGAGTCGACCCTGGGACCCGTGCTGCTTGAACAGGGCGCCTCAGGATACACCGTCACCAACGCACGCGGTCATGGCAGTCACGGCGCCCGAGACGGCGGCTGGTCCAGTTCGTCAAACATCCGCATCGAGATCATCTGCGACTACCCGGTGGCTCAGGCGATCGCCGAACACCTGCTCGAGAACTACGCGAAGAACTACGCGATGATCCTGTACCTGAGCAATGTGGATATTTTCCGGCCCGAGCGGTTTTGAACCCCACAGATCCAAGGGGCACTATTTTTTGCGTCTAACCGATCGAGTCAACGCAACGACTGTGCCCACTGCTTGCATCAAGGCTGAGATCTTGTGTGCGATCGTTCCATGGTCCCGGATGATTTCCATCACGTTTACAGCGCCAACCAATAGACACCTATGGTGCAATTGGACCTGACCAACGTTGCGGATGAACCTGATTTCTTGTCACCACACCCAATGCATTTCTTTCCTGCATCCAAGTCATGGGAAACTCGTCTTTCGTTCTAAGGAGCCTCTGAACAAGTCGTGAACGGCTGTCTTGAGCGTGAAATACGCCTGCTCGGCGTTGCATGAGCTGAGCCATCGCACCACGATGACTCAGCTCATGCGCCTTGATTGGACGCATTTCCCCTCTCAATCCAACTCGCTTAAGACTTGTTCAGAGGCTCCCTAAATAGCCAGATCGGGATCTGGGCTCCACTGGATTTTCAAACCCTCCTCACCCCGCCAGAAGCGGCTTGGCCAGCGACGCGGTGTTATACAAGGTGTTCGAGTCGGCCTGTATCCCATAGGTCTGGCTCCAGATCAATCTGCCCTCGATCACTTAGCCGTGCAACCATACAGGGATGAGTCAATCCAGTTCGCTGAAACGCGGATCGAGTTCCGCGGATTCAGCAACACGATGGGCACTTGTCCCAAAGATGGCAGAGACGAGAAAACTTGTGACAATCAAATGACTGGCTTTCATGGATGTTTCTCCTGAGGCGAATCCATGGACAACAGCCGGGATGCTACTGTCTCGAGAACCAGGATGCGTTGATCGGTCGATTGGGATGTGTCGAACTTGACAGACAGACGATCAGCGAGTCGATGAGAGACGTTGTAGCGACTCTGATTTTAATGATGCAGCAGCACACACTACAACGGCCCTGATCAAGGGCCGTTGTAGTGTGTGCGAGCGATCACTCGCCGGTAGAGAGTTGCTTACCCGGCCGGATAGCCATAACTGGACTGCAGCCCCAGCGGAATGCCCAGTGCCCAGTAGCCCAGCAGGAAGATCGACCAGCCGACCAGGAAGGCCAGTGAGTACGGTAACATCATCGCGATCAGGGTGCCGACGCCGGTACCCTTCACATAGCGCTGGCAATAGACCACGACCAGCGGGAAGTACGGCATCAACGGGGTGATGATGTTGGAGCTGGAGTCCCCAACGCGATAAGCAGCCTGAGTCAGATCTGGCGAGATGCCCAGTTGCATCAGCATGGGCACGAAGATCGGGGCCAGTAGCGCCCACTTGCCCGAGGCCGACCCAACAAACAGATTCACAAACGCGGTCAGAAAGATGATGCCAACAATGGTCACGCCGCTTGGCAACGCCAGGGTCTTGAGAATCTCGGCTCCTTCGATGGCCAGCAAAGCGCCCAGATTGGACTGACCAAAGGCGCGAACAAACAGCGCGCAGAAGAAGATCATGACCAGATAGTAGGCCATGCCATTCATCGCCTTGGTCATCGCGTCGATCATGTCCTTGGATGTCTTGAAGGTGCCGGCGGTAAATCCGTAGATGGCACCAGGAATCCAGAACAGCAGGAAAATCAGCGGCACAATCGACTGCATCAACGGTGAGCGGAAATTGGTCAGCGAACCCTCGTAGCGCAGCGCCGAATCAACCGGCCATGAGATCAGCGCCAGCAGGGCCAGGCCCACCACCATGACCAGCGTGGCGAGATAGAACGACTTTTTCTCGGTACTCGAAATCTCATCGAAGGCCGGCAGGTCATCGGTCTCACCATCAACCTCCGTGTCCTTCAGGCGCGGCTCGATGATCTTGTCGGTGATGTACCAGCCCACCAGAATGATAAACACACTGGACACCGAGGTGAAGAACCAGTTGTTCAGCGGGTTGACCGCCATCTCCGGCTGAATGATTTGTGCAGCGCTCTGGGTGAAACTCTGCAGCAGCGGGTCGATGCCGGATGGAATGAAGTTGGCGCTGAAGCCACCACTCACTCCCGCAAACGCTGCGGCAATCCCGACCAGCGGATGGCGACCCATGGCGAAATAAATCACCCCGGCCAGCGGAATGACCAGCACGTAACCTGCGTCGGTAGCGGTATGGCTGACAATCGCAACCAGGATGATGGTTGGGGTCAGCAGTGCCTTGGGCGTGCGTTTGAGCATCAGCTTGATGCCAGTGTTGATGTAGCCAGAGTGTTCGGCGACACCCACACCCATCATGGCGACCAGCACCACACCCAACGGGGCAAAGCTGGTAAAGGTGGTCACCATCGTGGAGAGGAACGTCGCCAGCGCCGAACCGGTCAGCTGGTTGTTGATCACCAGCGCCTCGCCCGTTCTCGGGTCAACCGCCGTCAGGTCCACACCCGACATAATCCAGGACAGCACCCAGATGATCATCAGGGCGAACAGGAAAATAATGGCCGGATCGGGCAGCTTGTTGCCGACGCGCTCCACCAAGTTCAGAAAACGGGCAATCGCGCGCGGTGAGGTGTCTGTGGTCATGATCAACTCCTTGGAAGCTGACCTTTTATACTGAACATGGCAGTGGGATTCAAGTGACAAGCACCGGGATTGCGGATTGATTCGTCACAGTGTTGTCCTGACTAACCGCAGATTGTTGTCGATCAGATTTGCCAGGGAAACCCACTGTGTAACCAACCATCGTGCTCTGGAATCAGCATCGGCCGCGACGTACGATCCATGACGACCCGCTCGGTTCTGATCCACGCTGTTGCGGTTGAATGCGATCCACTTATATTGGATCATTCTGGCCTCTGCCCCACGATTACCTGCCATGCTGCTCCTCGAGCTGACGCTCCGATTTGCCAGCATCACGCTCTGTCTGTTGCTGTTCGCCCTGCTGTTTCGAGATGCCAGAGCCTTGCATCAGGCACGCATTACCATGGCGCTTCTGATCGCCTTGATCGCCTCCTCGATTCACACCTTGCCCGCCTCATTGTCTGCTCCGCCTGTCCTTCAAACGCTGGTGTTATTGATCTCTGTACCTGGTGCGGCACTCCCCTGGTGGCTGGCACAGTCCATTGTGCGCCACCCATGGCGGCCAAGCTCAGTGGCCGTGTTGATCATGCTCACCGCCTGCCTGTTCAAGCTGGGCTGGAGCCTGCAAGGCATGGGGATCAACGTGCCAGCTCTGCCGTTTCGATAGGTCGCTTCCTATGCCATTTCATTGGCCCTGGTCACCCATATTGTCTGGGTTTGCATGTCAGATCTGCGCGACGATCTGGTCGAATCTCGACGTCGACCCCACACAATCTCCATGATAATTGAATTCCACGAGCGCCTGGCACTCGTCTGAATACGCTGGTTCAGCGATAGGTGTTTACCCGAATAGGCCCGTTGAGCATTTGTGCATACAATGATTTGTGCTTTTGTCATGACCAGGGAGCCTCTGAACAAGTCTTAAGCGAGTTGGATTGAGAAGGGAAATGCAACGCCGAGCGGGCGTATTTCACGCTCAAGACAGCCGCTCACGACTTGTTCAGAGGCTCCCTATGTATTTGAACTATTGTGTTACCGATGATTGTGAACGGTACCGGCGCATTTCCTTTCGTTACTTTGCTTTGTGGAGGCAAAGAAAAGTGACTCGCCCTCAGGTGAGACCTGAGTTCAAGCAACACTGAAAAAATGATCGCCCTCAGGCGAAACCTGAATTCAAATAGTAGAGAAAAACCAGCCGCCCTTAGACGAATCCTGAGTCAGAACAATAGAACAATAAACAACCATCCCCAATAACAAATCAGTTGAACAGACTACCGTGTCCCCGCGGCATCCTGTCGATCCAATTGTCGATACTGAATCGCCTCCGCCAGATCAGTCGTACTGATCAACGGATGCCGGTGCAAATCAGCAATCGTCCTCGCCAACTTCAAAATCCGATGATACGCCCGAGCTGACAGCTGTAGCCGATCACTAGCCCGATCCAGCAGGGCTCGATCACGATCATGCAGCCGACAATGCGCCTCGATTGCCTCACCAGACAGCATGCTGTTGGCATAGCCCTGACGCTGGTCCTGGATGGCCACCGCACTCATGACCCGGGCACGAACAACCTCGGACGACTCCCCCGGTGCCATCTGGCCCAGATCTTGGGGCGGGACCCGCGGCACATTCACATGCAGATCGATCCGGTCCAGCAACGGGCCCGAAATACGCTGCCGGTAGGCCAGCACCTGTCGGGCGCTGCAATGACACTCCTGATCGCTGCCGTGATAGCCGCAAGGGCAGGGGTTCATCGCCGCGATCAGCTGGAAGCGGGCCGGGAACTCGGCCTGCTGGGTGGCGCGGGAAATGATGATCCGGCCCGACTCCATCGGCTCGCGCAGCACTTCCAGCACACGCCGCTCGAACTCGGGCAGCTCATCGAGAAACAGCACGCCGCAGTGGGCCAGTGAAATCTCGCCAGGCTGCGGCTTGCCGCCTCCTCCGACCAGCGCCACCGCCGACGCAGTGTGATGCGGCGATCGATAGCCGCGCTGCCGCCAGTTGCGCGCGTTAACGCCGCCGTTGCTGATCGACAGCACGGCCGCAGCCTCTCGAGCCTCGTCATCGCTCATCGGCGGCAGGATGCCGGGAAGCCGCGAGGCCAACATCGTCTTGCCGGTGCCCGGTGGGCCGCGCAGCAGCAGATTATGTCGGCCGGCGGCGGCAATCTCCAGCGCACGGCGGGCCTGGTTCTGGCCACGGACATCGGCCAGATCGGGGTAGGTAATGCGCTCAGAGTCTGCGGCAGTCGCTTTAGCAGCGGTCAGCCCCTCACCGCGAATCAGGTGGTTGCAGACGTCGGTCAGATGGCTTGCGGGCAACACCCGGCAAGCCCCAATCAGGGCCGCCTCTGCGGCGTTCTCATTGGACAGGACCAACGCCCGGCCAGCTTCGGAAGCCGCAATCGCCGCCGGCAACACCCCGCGACAAGGTCGCAGCGCCCCGTCCAGGCTCAGCTCGGCCAGGAACTCGTGCTCGTCCAGATATTGCTGCGGGATCTGCCCCGAGGCCGCCAGGATGCCCAGCGCAATCGCCAGGTCGTAGCGACCACCTTCCTTGGGCACGTCTGCCGGGGCCAGCGAGATGATGATCCGCCGCTGTGGGAATTCGAACTGCGAGTTCTGCAGTGCCGCTCGAACGCGGTCCTTGCTCTCCTTGACCGCCGTCTCCGGCATGCCAACGATGGACAGGGCGGGCAAGCCGCCGGCGATGTGAACTTCAACGCGGACCTCGCGTGCGTCGATGCCCTGCTGGGCACGACAGGTAATACTGGCCAGATTCATGGAGTCCATTCCTGAATGATGGGGGGAACAGTGTGTCTTAATGCGGTCAGCCACGCATCAGAGAGCAGCGATGCACGTCGTAGGACAGTGGCTCATCAGGGCGTTCATCATCGTGTTGACAAGCGGCCAGATGACGATAGGATCAGACGCGTGATGCACGCAATACCCACACGGATGTTCCATACTGACCGATTAACTGACAAAAGGAGTTTGTCATGACCTCACCCGCGACCGCCAAACAGGACACATCGATGCCCACCGCTGAATTGACGCCTGATCCGTCTTCCAAGTCCATGGTCCAGGCTCAACAGATCCTCACCGACGTCTTCGGCTATGGCTCCTTCCGCGACCCTCAGGACCGCATCATCTCATCTGTGACCGACGGCCAGGATGCCCTGGTCCTCATGCCTACCGGCGGCGGCAAGTCGCTCTGCTTCCAGATTCCCGCATTGATCCGAGAAGGCACGGCCATCGTCGTCTCGCCGTTGATCGCGCTGATGCAGGATCAGGTCGTAGCGCTGAAGCAGAACGGCGTGAGCGCGGCCTGTCTGAACTCCAGCCTGGAAGCCGATGTGGCGCAAGCCGTTGAGCAGCAGTTTCTGGCCGGTGAGTTGGACTTGCTCTATGTCGCCCCCGAACGCCTGCTGACCAGCCGCTTCCTGTCCTTGATGAAACAGGCCAGGCTGGCCCTGGTCGCCATCGACGAGGCCCACTGTGTTTCCCAGTGGGGCCACGACTTCCGGCCCGAATACGCCCAGCTGTCGGTCCTGCACGAACGCTTCCCCGACGTCCCGCGCATCGCCCTGACGGCAACCGCCGATCAGCGCACCCGCGAGGAAATCATCGAGCGACTGGACCTTGGCAACGCCGAGCTGTTCATCAGCAGCTTCGACCGGCCCAACATCCGCTACGCCATCAGCGGCAAGGTCAACGCCAAGCAGCGGCTGCTCAAATTCATCCAGGCCAACCATGACGGCGCCGCTGGCATCGTCTACTGCCTGTCGCGCAAGCGGGTCGAATCCTTCGCCGAGTACCTGAGTGATAACGGCTGCCGCGCGCTGCCCTATCACGCCGGCCTCAATTCGAAAACCCGCGAGAAGAACCAGGCCGAATTCCTGCAGGGCGAGGGCGTCATCATGGTTGCCACCATCGCCTTTGGCATGGGCATCGACAAACCCAACGTCCGCTTCGTCGCCCACATGGATCTGCCCAAAAGCATCGAAGCCTACTACCAGGAAACCGGTCGCGCCGGTCGCGACGGCCTGGCCTCGAACGCCTGGATGACCTACGGTCTGCAAGACGTCATCCAACAGCGCGAATGGATCGACCAGTCCGAGGCCCCCGACCTGATCAAGCGCGTCGAGCACGACAAGCTCAACGCCCTGCTCGGCCTGTGCGAAACCATCCACTGCCGCCGGCAACTGCTGCTCAAGCACTTCGACGAGGACATGAAAGAAGCTTGTGGCAACTGCGACACCTGCCTGGGCGATGTCGAAACCTGGGACGCCACCGAAGCCGCCCGTAAGGCTCTGTCCTGAGTCTACC
>QIKT01000232.1 GCA_003233095.1 Oceanospirillales bacterium
TCGGCCAGTGACAGTTGTTTGTGGCTGTGACATCGAATCATGGGTGCACGGGTTCCATAAGGTTGGCGACAGTTTCTGTGCACCATTATACGCCACAATCATCTATTATGATAATGAAATCAACAGCTTGTACTTTCTGAGCAGGCTCTAAATAGGTGGCCAAATAAACTACGCCACTACACTTCAAACCCATCATCAAACAGGGCATCAGTTACGTCGCAGCTGACTGGATAAGTGATTGAGCCATCATTGAGCATCCCGTCACCATCGATGCCGATCTGACAGTCATACCTGGCGGTATACGGCGTGTTGCTGGGCAGACTGGTATCGCAGCTGAAGGTGATGTCTGTCTGGTTGCCTGGAGTAATGTTGATCGGCGAGGTCAGATCAGGTGCGGCACTGATGGGGCTATCACCTGTCAGTGTGCATGCGATCTCCAGGTCGTTGGCGCCAGTCAGGGCGGTGTTGGACAGCGTGAGAAGTTGATCAGGCAATGACGTGTTGGACAGGACAGGAACAGGCGTGAATGATATCTCTCCGCCAGGGTTGGGTGAGCTATCAAACAAGGCATTGCTGTTGTCTTCGATGACCTGGCAGCTCAGCGGATAGCTGGCCAGGCCAGTCTCGTCCTCACCGCCCAACCCACCATCGTGACTGCAGTTCAGATCAGCAATGAACATTCCAGAGACTGTGTTGTTGCATTCAACGATTAGCATCGATGATTCAGCACCAATCAGAGAAAATAACTCTACAGATTGGATATTGAACCTGCTTGCATCTGAACCAGAGAGCACACAGCTACCATTGAGTACTGAGGTGCTGGTTCCCGTGTTCTGAATCTCTACTGTGGTGACTGCAGGTACCTGACCAATTTCTCGTGCTACGAATGCAATACTACTGCCTGGATCAGGTGTTGAAGAGTAGGCCGGAGTGGGTACAGATATAATGGTGATACTACCGGGTGTACTTCCAGAGCTTGCTATCGGTAAGGCGTTAACATCGAAATACAATTCATCAGAGATTGTCAGGTCATATACGGTTCCGGGCATGGCCGCAGGGCTAACCTGGAACTCGATGAATCCGATCTCAGTATCAGAAATTGGTTGACTCAGTTGATCAAAACCGAAAATTTGAATATCTGATCCAACTGCAACACAGGCAAACAGTGCACTGCCATCAGTGACACCACACCCACTCAAATCAGGTGTGAGATCAGAATTATCAAACGACAACAACATTTCTGCTGCTGTTGCTGCCACCCCATCCCCATTGAATATCAGTGTAATGATTGCCTGCTCGCCTGGCAGTGCTGTCGTTTGCGACACAGAGAATGATGGAGCAGCAATACACAGCTGCGATGCCAAGCAGGCTAACAGTGAAGTAATCAGTTTTAGCTTCATCTTCGAAGTGTAATCCAATCTGCTTCCCCATATTGCCTGCAAAGTCGCACTTTCGATGTCATATCTGATTGACCTCGAACTCATTATTGATTTCATTGAACGATCTTCACTGATATTGGTTTTTTGCGACTGGATCATCCCATTTGAAAGATTAGCCTAATGCGCGGCTTCTCAGACTGATTTGGATCATATGCGGTTTTTCATCCAGGGCAAATTGTCTGTCGTGCATAAAAAAGGCGCCCCGAAGGACGCCTTACTGAACTGAACTGAATCAGATTCAGACAGTGGCTTTACGACGCAGAGTCATGAAGCCCACACCTGCCAAGAACAGACCCATCAGGATCATGCCGATCTGGCTCATGGTAGGTACAACTTGTGCCTGAACAATGAAGCCCAGTGGGAAGCTGACATTGCTTGTTCCACCGACGCCATCACCGATTGCACAATCAAGTGCTGCAGCGACTGCTAATCCGGTACCAGGCTCAGTACCGTTGACGGTAACCTGAACCGAACCGCCAGAAGCAACAGGTGCTGGGAATGTTGGAGCTGTGACTGCAAACAGTCCAGCGTCAGCGCCTGAGATAACACAATCGACTGTGCCATCAACGCCATCACTTGATATTTCGGCGAAGGTTACGGATGTGTTGCCAGATGCCCCGAACCCTGAGACAAAAATATTGCGTGTGGTGCCATCAGCTGGTGTTGGGGTGATCTGGGCGAATGGAGGGTTGTAGACACAAGACAGTGGGTAGCTCACTGGGCTGCCAGGAGCAGAGCCATTGTGTGCACAGTCCAGAGACGCTGTGAATGTTGCATCGTTGCCAATGCCTGGATCATTACAGGTCACGTTACCATTGACTGAAGCACCCTGTGCAATCATAGCTGACAATGATGCGTCAACTGCAAACTGAGCTGCATCTGCACCGCTCAGAGTACAAGTCGTGGTCAATGTAGAACCCGCATCACCGTTGTTAGTGATTGAAAGTGCGCTGGTCAGATTGCCAGAACCGGCAAGTGCTGGACCGAAGTTCAATGTTGAGCCAGGCGCTGGTGTGGAGTCGTATGCTGCGACTGGACCTGCGTTGATGGTGATCACACCGTCAGTGTTGGCAGTGCCTGCAACTGCTCCTCCAGCTGTGTCGAAATAGTTATCGTTCAGCACAGGTATTGGGTACGTGCCGACTGGTGCAGCACCACTTGCGAAGTTGATGAAGCCAAGTGAAATATCGCCAGCCGGGAATGTAGGGATTGGGAATACCACAGGAGCCACGATCAGTACACTAACCGTATTGCCAACGACGCTACAGACTACCGCTGCATTGTTGCCACCGCCTGAAAGGATGGTTGGATTACAGGCAGCAGTCGCTGTCAGGTTGGCATCGTCAAATGTCAGCATGAAGTCAAATCCAGATACAGTTCCGTCAGCCTGAAAAGTCATTTCGACGTTCGCAGTTCCACCCGATGAGATGGTTGGGCTGGAGATGACCATATTGGGCACAGCCATGACAGAGCTCGCTGCCATCGCTGATGCAGCAATGAGTGCTGCAGTCGCTTTTCTAATGTTTTTCATAACGTTCCTCACTCAGGGGAGTAAATTTTGTATTGGGTTTTATTATTAGTTGTAACAAATTGGCTTAACACCGCCTATCAGTCTACTACAAAGAATCTGAAAGCACGAATGCTAAGCCAATTCTATTACATTTTAATGACTTCGCAACTATTTCTTAGAACGCAGGTGAGGTTCATTTGAAATGTCGATGTCAGACAACACATCTGCTTTCACGGCAGAACCGTCCGCTGAGAACATGTTGACGTTGCTGACACTAAGTTGAACGTTCTGAGTCGTGTTCAGGCGCAGGCTTGAAACAATACCAGTACTCAGAGGCTCATTGGTCGGGCTGTATATGATGACTTTAAGTTGACCATTGACCACGCGGCAGGCACCACGATGGCTGGAAGGCAATCCGCTCATGCATGTTGAAGCATCGATAGCCTTGATCGCTTCAGGCGAGCCACTGACGATGAAGTCCATGGCGGAAACACCGGCTGTGTTGTTCAGCTCAATGCTGACTTCAGAGCCAGACTTCATGACCTTGTGAGTGACCAGAACTTCTGATGTAGCTGCCGAGGTACCTGCTGCAGATCCCAGCAGTGGCGTCAGAGCCAACGCAACACCGGCGAGTAGTTTGATTGATGTAGATTTCATTTTGTTCTCCAAATTCTTCAAATGACACTGTTCGATGATTGCGTTCAGGGTGCCAAGAATGTGTTGATGACACAGATAACGTCACCTGAGTTGACGTTGCCATCACGGTTACAGTCTGGTTGACCTGTTGCGGCCGATGCTGTGGGGTTCAGAAACTCGTTGATGGTAACGATGATGTCACCAGAGTTCACATTGCCATCGTTGTTGCCATCCCCATCAACCAGAGTACCAATTGCGGAGCTACGACGTGAGACATACGAGTCAAAGTTGAAGCTGGTGAATCCGTTGGTTGATCCATCAGGACCCAATCGGACGCTCGCAATCACGTCTGAAGGAACCGCAGTAATCGTGCCGTCAGGAGTAGGATTAGTGATGGAATCGCTGTTGACCCATGCATCTACAGTACCGTCGCCATTGTATGCAATTTCAACCGAATTCCAACGATTCGCTGCGGCTGCAACCACAACAGTGCCGGTGCCACCGGTTGCCGAGACAGTGACATTGGTGCCGTCATATGCTGCGTTGAACACAGAAGTGCCCGTACCGTCGTCACCATTGAAAGCGTCGAAGATTACTGTGCTGGTGCCACTGCCCGCCGCAAAGAAGTAGAAGCGTGAGATCTGAGCCACTTCATCGCCCGGACTATTGTCCAGAATAGAGCCGCCAGTTGATTCTGCAGCGCACAGACCTGAGTAACGTGCTAATACGTTTGGATCTTCTGGTCCGCCTGATGAGATGGCGCCTGAAGTCGATGTCCAGTTGCCCAGCGTACATGCCTGCGCACCGGCCACTCCAGCCAGTAGTCCCAGCGTCGCGAATGCCTTTATGATTCTTTTCATGTTGAACCTCGTGTTAAGTGTCTGATTACCTTGCTGTATCAGTACGGTTTAACCGGTTTTTTACCGGCATCAATAGATATGCTCATCTTAATAAGCGTATACAGCGCCTGAAAAGCGCCAATATTTTTCAAAAAAATGCTGTAGACCTGAAACGGCCACCTGACGGCGGCCGCAACTGAGTCACTTTGCTTACTCTGCGCCATCCCTGAAGATGATGTCCGGATTGTTAAAGTCTGGCTCAACCAGGGAGCCTGACACGACATTCAGAGGCTGATACTCGTTTTCCGGAAAGCCGGGGAATATCTGATGGATCTGGTTGTTGTGCATCCGTTTGAGCAGAATTTCCGACCAGACGCTGCGGTAGTCGACCGTGCCACGCAGATCGGCGCTCTGGAACAGGTCGTCATCTGCCAGGCCAGGCCACTGGCCCACTTGACGGCCACCGTTGACGCCACCACCCATGACAAAGGAAGTGTTGGCCCAACCGTGGTCGGTGCCGGCATCGTTGTTGTCGAAGGCACGGCGTCCGAACTCACTGTAGACCAGCACCGTAGTGCGATCTTTCCAGGTGCCACCGCCAGGCGCAGGGACATCCAGATCAGTCAAGAAGGCATTGAAGGTTTCTGACACATCACGCACCTTGTCGAAGTAGGTATTGTGAGCATTCAGGGTCGTCCCCTGTTCATTGTGTGTATCCCAACCTCCTCGATCGACCTGTGCCACACGAATGCCTGTGTCCTGTTTGATCAGTTGGGCGAGAAGTTTCATCTCTCGTCCAAAGGTCGTCTCGTTCCCGTTATCGAGTCGGTTCGGGTATTGAGCCCCGTTTGCCGGTGGCGCACTGGTGTCTACCGATTCAACAATGTCCATCGCAGCAATGGCCTGCTCGCCTGCGGCATCCAGTTCTGCGCTGCCCAGGGCATAGATATCGGCCAATGCCTGTTCCTGCTCTTCTTCGTAATTGCCACTGCCGGTATCGAAATCAAAATCACTGGTATTGCGCAAGTTGACTGCCGATGGTTCACGCAGCATCGAGAACGGAATGTTGCTCTTGATGGCGACCGCCGGAAGCAAGATTGATGACGGGTAGTTTGTTGCGGTCTGCAAATGGCGGGTCAACCAGCCAGTCGGCGTGAACCGATTGCCCGGCGTTCCAAGCTCAGCATAGCGCTCGGCCTCGAAGTGACTGCGGTTGACTTCATACGAGGGCAAGCCGCAGGCTCTGACAATACACAGCTCGCCATCCTGATACATTTCCTGCATGGCAGTCGCTGCCGGATTCAGGCCAAAACCCGCACCCACCGAACGTAGTTGATTACTGGGAATCATCGTGCCGTTGGCTCTCAAGGTTTCATAGTTGCCTCGATCGGGGTGGCCATCCATTGGCGTGTAAAAGCTCAGGCCATCCATGCCGCCTCGCAGGAACACAAAGACCAGGATGTTGTCGGAAGAGTTGGCGCCACCAGCAAATGCAAGCTGTGGTCCCGCAGCAGCAGCGGCGGCAGTAGAAGCACCGAGGCCTTTCAAAAAGTTTCTACGATTCAGTTTAGTCATGCTCAGTGCTCCTCTAGCGGCGAATCGCGTCAGGCGACATCAGGATCAAGCCCACCAGGGTGTAGGTGATTTCCTGGTACTGACTGTTGTTGGCCAGATTGTCGGTGTCCATTTCGTCTTGCAGGCTTTGAGTGGCACCCACGCCTGCTCGATCGCTGACGTAGGTGATCATGCGATTGCGAATGGCGCTGTCATAGCCGTATCCACGAAGGCGGAGCATCCACATGTCGACCAGCAGAGTGGGTGTGCGATTGGCGGTTGAAGGAATTTGCGTGTTCGCCTGTTCGGCGAGGTTGAAGTACTCCAACTCACCATCTGACTCCACACCGCTTCGACGCAGGAAATATGTGATGGTTCTCCATGAGGTCACCAGTGGGCCGGATCCAGACCACAACGCCTTTTCATCCGGAAAGCCGGTTGGCGTTTCATTGTCATAAGGTTTGTGGCCGGTGTCGTCCAAACGGTTGAAGACCTGATTTGACGGATTGTGATCATTGCGAAAATCAATGTCGATATCAGTCGCGCGCATCGCAGTAAAAATGTTCTCCAAGGGACGCTTGACCTTGGAGCCCCAGGTACTCTGGAACTGTGACGACATCAGAATGTGACGATAGACTTCCTTGAGTTGATCACTATCGTTGCGCCGATTGTAGAACTGATCGGCTGTGCTGGCGACCAGTGCCTGGTCCGGATTGTCGCCGACCAGGCGCGTGCACATCTTCCAGGCCATGAATCTTGCGGTTCCGTAGTGATCAGCCAGATAGCGGAGGATGTCGGTGACATCGTTTTCGCCACCGTCGCTGCTTAGCGTGACATCCAAGACTCGAATCGGATCGCTGCCATGTTCGTCATAGTGACGATCCGAACGGAACAGGAATTCGCCCGTATCCGGCGCATCGTCGTCACCGTCTGCCACACCCCAGCCGGTCAGGGCCTTGGCGAATTCAAAGACGTCAATCTCACAGTAACCGGCGCGCTGGCCCTGGCTGTTGTTGCCGATGGCCGACGGATCAATTGCACCGTAATAATTCTCGATGGCACCCAGGGTATGCAGTTCGAGGACTTCTCGGGCATAGTTTTCGTTGGGGTTTGGCCAGGAGTTACGGTAGTTATCGAGGTAGTACAACATAGATGCCGTACGAGCATTGGCCTCGAGCATGTCATGGAAATTGCCGAAGATATGGCTTCGGATCTCTCGATCGTAATGAGGCAACATGCTTTGAGCCGGAAAGTTATCACCGGTGACATTGAAATGATTGAACCAGAAGTCGTTCATGACTTCGCGGAATTGCCAGCGGCTATACAAGGCACGCAAAACAATGAGCCGTTCCATCTGCCAACGCGGGCGATTGCGAGCTTGATACTCATCATTGCCTTCAAAACGTGCATGCTCAGACCAAAGCTGAGTCAACGACTTGTTGATCGTGTCGTATTCCAGGCCATTACCAAGATACGAAGCCATGCGGTTATCGAGCTCAGGATCGGCAACCGTTGGATTCAATTGAAGATCGACCCAGGCTGCCATGCGCGAGGCGTCATCGCCGCCCAATGCGTTGAAGGCATCGACATCACCAGGTCTTGGACCGTAGCCGGCCTTGTTCAGAACCAGACTGGCCAGTGGTGGTGTGGGAACCGTGCCGCCAAACGTCTGGGGCGCAGGTCTCATGGGTTTGAGGTTGCTGAAGCGCGGATTCGCAGCGAAGGCCCGGTCGGTCGGGGTGAAGGTCAGTGCAGCGAGTCCGCCGGCGCCTATCAGCGCTCCAGAACCCAAGAATTTGCGCCGCGAGAGTGTCGCGTCAGAACGATGTGTCCCCATCAGAATGCCTCGATAATTAGAGTGACTGTAAGGGAATCTCTGAGCAAGTCATGACCGCTTGTCTTGAGTGTCAAAGACGCCCTCTCAGCGTTGCCGGAACTGAGCCATAGCACCACTATGACTCAGTTCCGGCGCCTTGATTAGATGTATTTCTCACCTCAATCCAATTCGCCCAGATTTGTTCAGGAATTCCTGAACTTCCTTACCTGCGGAGCCACATCAAAGTGGCGTCTTGCTTCTTGTTATTATGTGAATCTGTTGGCAATTATGCCTGTTCGAGCACGAAGAAATTGTGATAGAGGCCGCTCTACGGCATTATTAATGCCATCCACCACAGCCCCGGAGCACAATACCATGGCAAAGATTGCTCGATCAATGTCGCTCGCTGTCATCACCATTCTGATACTGATACCCTCGACGCAGACTCTTGCCGATACCGTGATGCTGAGCCCAACCGCCGATGCATCGATCTACGAAGGCGTGCCGGATGGCATGGGCGGCGAAGACTACTTCGCCAACGGTAGTGGCCAGTTTCTGTTCATGGGGAGAACTGGCGAGAACAACGGCATTCCTGCTCTGCGCAGACGAAGCCTGATCCGATTCGATCTCAGTGGTCTGTCACCCACTGATCTGATCAACAGTGTCAGCGTGTCTTTTCAGATCAACAACGTGGCTCCGGACGCCACTGCCGATTCGGCCAGCCTGCACCGGCTCACCGCTGACTGGTCAGAAGGGCCGTCCAATCCAGTCGGCCCCGAAGGCCAGGGCAGTACACCCGTCTCCGGAGATGTGACCTGGATAGACAGCAACACAGGCGCCACAAGCTGGCAAACATTGGGCGGCGACTTCATCACCTCAGCATCCGCTACAGAACAGTTCGCAACCGGTATCGAGCCGCTGGATTTCATCAACAGCGCTGCTAGTGGATGATGTACAACGCTGGGTGGTGAACCCTGCAAGCAATTTCGGCTGGACTCTTCTCGGCGATGAGCTCAACATCCAGAATGCACGACGGCTGGACAGCCGGGAGAACAGCAGTACCCAGCCGATGTTGCTGATCGACTTCACTCCCGATGCACTGACTATCTTCACTGACGGCTTTGAAACCCCCTGACACAAGGACCTTTTTTCAAGGATGAATCTGACTGAACTCGAACAGGCCTGCGAGGCCTTTATTGACGCCCAACAGGGCTATGACCCGGCGCACGACATGAATCATCTGCGTCGGGTAGTCAAAACCGCCAGGGAGATTGCCGATACCGAATCGGCTCGCCTCGACATTGTCCTTCCAGGTGCATGGCTCCACGATTGTGTGTGCCTGCCCAAGAACTCGCCTCTGAGGCCACGCGCTTCATCGCTGAGCGCAGAAAAAGCGGCCAAGTTCCTGACTCAATTCGACTACCCGGTCGAGGATATCAAGCACATCCGACATACGATCGAAGCCCACTCATTCAGCGCCGATATCACGCCGGTCACTCTTGAGGCAAAAGTCGTCCAGGACGCTGATCGTCTGGACGCATTGGGTGCGATTGGCATTGCCCGCTGCTTTGCCACAGCAGGCGTGCTGGGCAGCGCTCTGTACTGTGAGGATGATCCGTTCTGCGAATCACGGGAGCACGACGATCAGCGCTTCTGCGTCGATCACTTCTACCGCAAGCTGTTTCCCATGGTCGATCAATTGCACACCGATGCCGCCCGTGACATTGCTTGCAAGCGAATCGACTTCATGCAGCAATTCATGTCACAGCTTGATGATGAAATTTCCGACACCCATACAAGGGCATCCCATGCCTGATCAAAGCGCTCCCAGAACCCTGGTTTTCTCCGGCAGTATTCACAGCAGCTCATTCAACTCTCGACCGGCCAACGTGGTCGCCGACACTCTGCAGCCCTGCGGCAGCCAGGCTACGCTGTTGACACTCTTGTTCGTTAAACAGCGGTGCTATTCGCCTCAAAAGATCGAAAAATCTGACTCGAATCGACTTTTCCTCGTGACGAACCGTTAAGCCGACAGGCTGCCAGGGAGCCTCTGAACAAGTCGTGATCGGCTGTCTTGAGCGTGAACTACGCCCGCTCGGCGTTGCATGAGCTGAGCTATCGCACCACGATGACTCGGTTCATGCGCCTTGATCGGACGCATTTCCCTTCTCAATTCAACTCGCTTAAGACTTGTTCAGAGGCTCGCTGGCCGACTATCCGATGCCGATATACAACGGCGACCTGGAAGATGAACACGGCACGCCCGAAGGTGCGCAAGCCTTCAAGCAGCAGATGATTGATCATGACGGCTTTGTGATCTGCTCTCCTGAGTACAACAGCGCGTTTTCACCACTGCTGAAAAATGCACTGGACGGAGCCTCTCGCAGCGAACCGGAGGAATCCTCCACGCTGCGCGCCTATTGAGGCAAGCACGCCGCCATTCTCAGCGCATCGCCCGGAGCACTGGGCGGTTTGCGTGGCTTGGTTCGTCTGCGCAGGGTGCTTGGAAATCCGGGCGTGCATGTGTTGCCTGATCAGCTGGCGCTGAGCAAGGCATTCGAAGCTTTAGATGAGGATGGATCACTGAAGGAGGCGGGCAAGAGCAAGCGGGTGAAAGCCATTTACCAGAACCTGCCGGACCTGATGAAGGCAGCGCTGGCAGGAAACGTCTGAACTCAGTCTGTTCAGGCAGGTAGCAGCGCTGACGCTTGATCCAGTTCGCTGGTAACGACGCGGTTCCTTCCCTGCGATTTGGCCGCATACAGCGCGTGGTCAGCGGCACTGATCAACTGCTTGAGCCGATAGCCGTCCCGCGAGGACTCTGCGACACCAAAACTGGCGTGAATGCTGAACTCGTGATCGGTTGGACCGGTATCGATCATGCTCAGGTGTCGGCGGCACTTCTCTGCAAATTCTGCGGCATGCTCAAGGCTGCATGAGGGCATAATGATGCCAAACTCTTCACCCCCCAGACGACCGAAGACATCCTGTTCCCGACAGAATTTCCGGCAGACATTGATGACTTCCTGAAGTACCCAATCGCCCACCAGGTGGCCGAAGCGGTCGTTGACCCGTTTGAAGTGGTCCAGGTCAAACATGACCAGACTGACCGTGCTCTTTTCCTTCTCAGCCAGCGCAAGATGCTGATTGGCCAATTCCGAGAAATGACGTCGATTGAAGGCCCCGGTCAATTCATCGCATTGCGCCATTTCCCTGAATCGAATCTGATTGAGTTTGGTGCGATAGGCCCACAAGGCAATAAAGGCGATGGTGACACTGAGCAGGATCAGAAACAGCCGGGTGTTTTCAGCCGCTTCCTTGTCCAGATTCTGCTGCAAGGTCAGGACCTGGTTTTCCTTGTTGAGCAATTCGATACGAGAGTCCTTTTCGTTCAACTCATGCAAGGTTTTCTGAAATGCAAGCATTTTTGCCTGAGTCTCATCCAGATAGGCCTTGTCCGCAACGGCGTACTGTTGATGATAGATCAGCGCTTGTTCGTAATTGCCTTCCTGTTGCCTGATTCGATGCAGAATATCGAGTGATCGAACCACTGGTTTGATATACGGCATGCCCTCACTTTTCTGGATTGCCATGTCTGCGTGGACAGCGGATTGACTGAATTGGCCCTGATCAAAATACCCCTGGGCTAACAGTGAGTGATAGGCCGCAACCAGTCTTGAGAATTGGGTCGATTCGGCTTCTGGCAGATGAGTTTCCAGCAAAGCAAGAGCCACTTCCGTTTCATCATGATCCAACAAATGTCCGATGTAGTGTGTCCGACTGATGTTGGTCAACATGATTTCGCCTGCGGACTGGCAACTCTTGATGGCCTCATTGGCGTACTGATCGATAAGATCCCGATCCTGTTTGATTCGAGATTCCAGAATCTGCAGTCTGGCCAGGCAATCTGCCCGATCACCCGGTTGAACTTTCTCAAGCACGCGCTGGGCAAAGCTGCTACCCAATTCAAATTCACCGACGGTGTTGTAAATCACAGACGCCGCCAGATGTGCCAGTTGCACAACCTCGGCATCCTGCACATCCGGCACCAATCTCAAAGCTAAATCCAGCGCTTCGAGTGCTTCGGAATATCGTCCGATATGAGAGTAGGTGTTGGCTAGCGAGTAGGCGGCGCGAAGTTTGATGTCCGGCTCTGAGGTCGACTCGAGCACGCCCTGATAGAGACTCAGGCCCTCATCTATCCGACCGCTGTAGATATCCTGATAGCCCTTGAGGTAATTGAGAAATTGTTGCTGTGAAATACTCAGTGGTGCGGGAGACGATTCCAACTGACGGACCAAACGCTCAAACTCGGCAGGATTGGTGGTGCGCGCCATGTCCGCTGACAAAAGATCATCATCAACACCGGCATGAATCGCTGAACACAGGACACAAAGAAGGATCAACAGAACCCTGCTGACCCTTGATTGATGAATACTACCCTGAACAATCATCTCATCTTGAACCTGATCGCCAGCAGTCACTCAATCAGTGATACTGAATCTCTTCCTGCTGCTCTGGCTGATCATCAGAGTTGTCCTGTTCATCATCTTCAGCCGGAACCAGCACACACATCATCGTCTCGCGTGCACCTGAGATTTTTGCCAGGTCATCCTTGCGACCAGATTTAATGGCATCCATTGCTTCGACCGTCAGATTCAGATCACCAAGAATAACGGATTCCTGATCGGCTGCAGAGGCGCCCAAACGTTCCAGTGCTTCAATTATCTGTACACTCATTGCTTTACTCCCGTCTCATTTTATTGGCCAAGTCATCATAACCTCATTCGGTATGCAATTCAGCCAGTTCTGCAAATTTGTCCGCAACCTTCTGATTCAGCTGAGGAGAATGCAAGGCGGGTATCACCATAGTGGTTTCAGCACTGATCTCTGACTCAGAAAAACGTTCCAATGCGATACGGTCCATTCTCGGCCTGGAGATCGGCAAGGTTGCGCATTCATAGAGGATTATTTCGTGCTCAGAGGGATACACACTCATCAACTGTTCTGCCAGTAGCGCTCGTTGATTCATGCCTGTCACCAACTGCGATACCGAACGATCACCAACCACGCCAATTTGCCACAGAACAACCAGTGCGGTTGGGTCTATCATCCGATCATAGAGCAAATACTGGGAAGCCTCATAATGAATACAACCAGTGCGCCCTGGGTCCAGACCCAGATCAGCATACAGGCAATCCTCCGCTGAAATACCTGGCTCCATATGAGCCTGATATCCTTCATCACGAGCCACTTCAATCACACGATGAGGAGCGTATGCAAACACGCCAGGGTGCCCGTAAAAGGCACCACACACACGATGCCCGCGCCTGACCTCCTGCATCATCAGGTCAATCATCTCCCGGTAAGTCTGATGCCGTGATTTGCCCTCGGCATACAGATCCTGAAGTGAGCGCACATCCTTGTTCATCCCACTGACCCATTGTTCGGTGAGGGCATCGGAGACACTGACAAAGACCACGTCTGCCGCTTCGATATGGCTGCGGCAGACTGGTGAAATATGCGCCCCCAGTGTCATGCCGGTCCCGACACAAACCAGTGATCCACTCTGCTTCATGAGTCTGTTGCTCCATTGAGTACAGATTGATTCATTGGGTTGGTCCATTCCATCTGTTCGAGCACCCCATGGGAAGACTCTCGAGTACCGCAAGGTCTGAATCCAAGATTGGAAAGCAGCTTGCGTGAGGCATGATTTTCGATTCCATGCTCGGCAATGATCCTGCTCATCAACAGGATGCTTGCAAGGTGTTGACACATCGATGAAGTGATTGTCTGGGCCAGACCCTGTCCCTGGATATCCTGTTTGAGGATGATACCGATCACAACCGTCGAAGGATCCTTTCTGCTCCGATGCGCACTGAACAGACCTTGAGGACGATTTTTCCGATCGACAACTATCCAGACTCTGTCACGACCAGGCGCTTGATGACATTGTTCAAGCACTCGCTTGAACTGTTTTTCAGCCTGCATGATATCCATCACCGGCCCGATATGACGCATAATCTGATGAGCCTGATAGAGCTGACAATAATAAAACTGATCGCAAACCTCGATCGGTCGCCCTCGCAAGTGCTCAGACAGGCGCAGCAAAGCAGACTGCTCCGGTCTGGTCCAGCTCACGATCAAACAGCACATAATAATTGTTCAGCAAGGGCAGACCGATAATCGACTGATCAGGCCAGCCCTGGATTTGTGACAGCAATTTGAAACTGATTTGGCCGTGTTCTGGAGCATGATCCTGCCAATAGGTTTCGGGCCGACAGCGCAAGGTCACTGGTTGTTGGTCATGATCCGCGAACTGCAGGATCAGATCAGGCCACTCCTCAACAGTGACCCGCTGCCTATCGATACCGATTTCGGTGCCAGTAAATTTCAGAAATGGTTCGATCAACGCCTCGAAGCTGGGATTGCAGGCAATCAGATCAGCGTGGAGCTGATCGAAAAGGCTGGCAACCATGACCAGCATGGAGGCGCCTGTATCGATGATCGCATTACTGAAGTAGGTGGGCTGGTGTCTGGCATCCAGCGGCGGGGCCAGACACAGTGGCATGCCGTCAACACCAGCGGCAATCAGCTGGACGTTGTAATACACATCATGATTGACGTCCACGGTCTGGAAAGTGCCCTGATAGAGATCATTGTGGCGGGCATCCTCACCGAGTATCAGCATGCCTCGATTCAGCGGATCGCCGTCCAGTTCAGCGGATGACATATCTGGTTTCGGATGATGGATACTTGAGCGTCTGCTCAGAAAACCGAAACAATTGCTGATCAGGCCATGTTCTGTCAGGTCATCGAAATACGGTTCAACATCCACCTCCGGTTGTTGAGCGATCTGATGTTTGAAGGCATGCAGACTGTCCGGGTCCGGCTGGACATCGAATGGCCAGGGCCAGGTCACTGACGCTGGAGGATCTAGGTCGGCGAGCAGCAGCGATACATCATACGACTTGTCCAGGTGGTGATAGGCCAGGCCCAGAAACCCGTCTGCCTCGAAAAAACAGTTTGGCTGACTGACACTGGCCATGGCGACCGGAACCGTGTTCAGTGAGATTTGAGCTCTAAGCGACGTCAGGGTCAGCTGAGTTTGCACCAGTGGACCGGCCCACCCGCCAATCCCATAGGTGACGTCCTGAACAAAACGGGTCGGCAGCAGCGCCGAATCATCCGTGGGCGACCAGGCCTGCTCGGTCACCACCAGCGTGCTGCTGCCGGAGTCCAGGATGAGTCGCACAGACACAGCCTCCGATCCGACCTTCGCTTCGATCGAATAGCCGCCCATCGCATACACATTGCTCATCCCGACAAACACAATCCCCTCCTTTGAGTCACCAGACTGTCATGATAGGCGGGATGGTCCAGGATGCCAATGATCGAGACAGGGCTCATAAACTCATCAGGACTGCTAGGGAGCCTCTGAACAAGTCGTGATCGGGAACCGAAGACCACGATTCACCGCGTTGCATCGAGACGACCTTCAGAGAATGCCGACGGGCAGTGACCGCCCACTGATGTTCGGTCACGGTCCGATGACGTTCGGCTGGATGACGCTGGGGGTGTGATTACCCGGACAACTCGACGCGGATCGACTGACTGGCTCGCGAGGCCTTGGCTCTGGCCTCCTCGATGCTATCAGCTCGAGCCAGGCACACGCCCAGACGCCGTCGACCGGTCACCTCAGGCTTGCCAAACAGTCGCAGTTCGGTCTGCGGTTCACACAAGGCCTGCTCAACCCCGTAAAACCGTGGATGCCTGCCCTGCCCTTGCTTGAGAATGACCGACGAAGCCGACGGACCTCGCTGGTGGATGTCGGGAATCGGCAGATCGCAGATGGCCCGGACATGCAGCGCAAACTGCGACAAGTCCTGAGAGATCATGGTCACCATCCCGGTATCATGCGGTCTGGGCGAGACTTCGGAAAAGATCACCTCATCTCCGCGAACAAACAGCTCGACACCAAACACGCCCCGGCCGCCAAGCTTCGCAGTGATCTTGCTGGCAATCTCCTGCGCCTTGCCAAGCGCCGCCGAAGTCATCGGCTGTGGCTGCCAGGACTCCCGATAATCGCCATCTTCCTGGCGATGGCCAATCGGCGCACAGAAGCTGGTCCCACCGACGTGGCAGACGGTCAGCAGCGTGATCTCGTAATCAAACGCCACGAATGATTCGACGATGCAGCGACCCGCGCCGGTTCGACCACCAGTCTGTGCCTGAGTCCAGGCGTCGTCGATCTGGCTTTCTGTCTGAACGGTGCTTTGCCCCTTGCCCGATGAACTCATGACTGGCTTGATCACCACTGGCAGCCCCAATTCATCAAGCGCCTGTCGGTACTCCTGATGCGTATCGACAAAGCGATAGGCAGACGTCGCAATCCCGCAGGTCTCTGCCGCCAGACGACGAATCCCCTCCCGATCCATGGTCAAGCACGCCGCGCTGGCCGTGGGGATGACCCGCAGACCATCGGCTTCCATGGCCACCAGCGTCCCGGTATGAATGGCCTCGATTTCCGGAACCACCAGACCCGGTGAGTAGCGCTCGATCAATGCCCGCAGAGCGTCGCTATCGAGCATGTCAATGACCTCACTGTGATGGGCGACCTGCATGGCCGGTGCATCGGCATAGCGGTCCACTGCGATGGTCATCAGTCCGAGGCGCTGGGCTTCGATGATTACTTCCTTGCCCAGCTCGCCCGAGCCGAGCAGCATCAGCGTTCGGGCCTGTTCATAGCCTGGTGTTGTAAAGGGTTCATTCATGGAACAATTCTCGCTTTGTGTGTTCTGACAGACGCAGGGCCGGTGACCTCTGCCACTGTTCATCCGGTCGCTGATCAGACCAGTATATAATCCCCTGACCACCACGATAAGGACTGCTTGATGAAACGACTGACTCTGATGCTGCTGGCCTTCGCCTGTGGCTCTGCCACACAGGCCGCCACACCGGTTCAGTCCAAGACCGAGTGGATGGCCATGATGCTCAACGATCGCAAGAGCGGCCACATGGTCCTCGAACGCGAGGTCTATGAGGATCAGGTCATTACTCGCATCACCTCGTCATTGAATCTAAGTCGGGCTGGCACCCGCATGGTGATCGACATGACCGAAACCTCTCGCGAAACGCTGGATGGTCGGCCGCTGAGCTTTTCCGCCAGTCAGAAAATTTCTGGCGTCGAGATGACCGTCGAAGGCACCATTACAGACGGACAGGCCAGCGTGATCATGACCGGTGCCGGCAGTGCCCGCGAACAATCCTTTGCCTGGGATCAGACGGTCATGTTGCCCGAGGCCTTGCGACTGCGGACCCTGGAGGCTATCGAGAACGGCGGCGGCGAGTTCGAAGTGAAAATCTGGGTGCCGTCCTCACTACAGACAGTGGCCACCACCATTCGTTTGGGCGAGGAGGAAACCGTTGACGTGTTTGGCAATGACTATCAGCTGCAGCGCGTCGATCAGATCATGCGGATCGGCAACACAGAAATGAGTGCCAGCTCCTGGGCCGATGATGCGCTCAATGCCAAGAAGATGTCGATGGACATGATGGGCATGACCTTCACCGCTTATGCCTGTCCCAAAGAATGTGCGCTCTCTGCCAGTGAACCCAGCGAGTTCTTTGTGCAGATGTTTGTCGCCTCGCCTCGCCAAATCACTCGCAGCGAGTTGCGCGAAGCGGTGACCTATGAGATCGATCTGCTTGATGATGATATCGAGCTGTTCCTTCCCGAGTCGCTGGAACAGACCCACCGCGTTCTCGACAACGGTAATCTGGAAGTCACCATCCGGCCGTTGCGACGGGATGGACTGACCATCCAGGTCAGCCCTTCAACGCTGGAGAATCGCGCCTCATTTCTGTCGGCCAGCCGCTGGCTGGAATCCGACGAAGCAGTCATTCAGCGGCTCGCAAGGCGGGCACGAGGCGACGCTGACAACGATGTGGACGTCATGCTCAGATTGCGTGATTTTGTTCGCAGCTATGTCTCTGACAAAAACCTCAATGTTGGCTATGCCTCAGCGCTTGAAGTGGCTCAGAATCGCTCGGGGGACTGCACCGAGCACGCCTTGCTGCTGGCGGCTCTGGGTCGAGCGGCCGGCATCCCGACACGGGTCGCGACCGGCGTTGCGTATGTGAACGAATGGCTTGAAGCTAGCAATACGTTCGTGCCACACGCCTGGACTCAAGCCTGGGTAGACGGCCAGTGGCAGAGCTTTGATGCGGCGCTGGGACAGTTTGGTGCGGGTCATATCGCCTTCTCCTACGGGGATGGCGACCCCTGGCATTTCTATGAAGGCGCCAATGCCATCGGTCAGTTGGCCATTGTCAGCGTGACCCCCGACTCAGCGACTCGGCAGTGATCGACAGATCAATTGACCCGGGGACGAGATGGATCTTCGACCAGACGATCCTCAGACGCTTTGACGCGCAAAGCGATCATCTGCTGTGGCATCTGTGGCGAGACGACGATCAATCGGATCTCTCGGCCATCCCCGAATCCATGCCGGATCTGGTGATCGAAACCTCGGACCTAACATCGAACGCCTCCCCTACGGCGGATCGGTTCACCACTGTGGGCGCTGCCTGGCTGTCACCGCTGGCCGTGTGGGTCGTGCCTGAACATCGTCGCGACGGCGTAGCCAGTCGCTCTCTGGCGGTGATGCTCAAGGCGCATTGGATCGAAGCCAGACACCTGATCGAATCGACTCACCGAAGCAACTGGCTCAACCAGAGAATCAGACGTCTGGCCACCCAGCAGCCGGATGAACTGACTGAACAGTGGTGTCTCGATCAGTGCGATCACTACCTGACCCGACTTCGCCGCTCGCATGCGTCACTGGGAATTCGCAGTAATTATGCCGCCACACACCGGCTCTCCCCCCAGGATCCGGCAACACAGCTGGTCGATGCCGGGCGTGATCTGTTTGATCGCCCACAATGGATGCACCCTGATGCACTATCGGCATTGCAGGCAATGGCCTCAAAGGCTCATGAGGAAGGAATAGAGCTTGAATTGGTGTCCGCATGGCGAAGCGTCGATTATCAACAACGACTGATCAGCAAAAAACTTGAATCAGGCCAATCGATTGATCAGGTTCTGACCGTCAGCGCAGCGCCAGGCTACAGTGAGCATCAAACCGGCCTGGCCATTGATCTGCACAGCGGAGCCGGCGAGGTGCTTGAAGAAGCGTTTGAGCAGACCGATGCGTATCGATGGCTCAGCGATCATGCCAGTCAATTCGGTTTCAAGGAGTCATTTCCTCGCAACAACCCGCATGCCTTGCTGTTTGAACCATGGCACTGGTGCTATCAGGCAAACTGAGCGTGCTCAGTGCAGCTGATCGGGGACGGCCGTGCTGTTGTTCGGCATGAAATCCTGCGGCAAGCGCACCTGATGCAATCCGAGCAAATGGAACGTCGGCATGATTTGTTGATGAATCAGCGGATACAGCTGACGCGTCAGGCTGGCATGTGAACTGCGGATGGTTTCAAAATCGATCACCCCTCCGCTGACCTGCTGATAGACCGCATTGAAGGTGCATTCGATTCTGAATGCCGGGGTCTCGTTCTCGCCATCTCG
>QIKT01000003.1 GCA_003233095.1 Oceanospirillales bacterium
TCATAGGCATAGCTGGTTTCATGCGTCAGTGGACTGATCACCATGATGAGGCGATTGGCGGCATCGTAGTCCAGCACCCAGCGAGTCGTGTTGGGGCGGATTCTGGCAATCTGATTGTTGTCCTCATCGTACTCGAACGTAGTGGTTTCCGATGCGGCATTGGTCTCGGTTGTCAGTCGCCGTCTGAGGTCGTATTCGCGTGTGATATCGCGGTCACCTGGCCGATCTTCAAGCAAGATGTCACCCATGGTATTTCGGGAGTAACGAATCACGCGAGTTGCTGGATGGTTTTCAGTGATCAATTCGTTGCGACCGTTGTAGGCGTAAGATGACGTGTTGCCGTTGGCATCGGTCAGGAACAGCAGGTTGCCGACGCCATCGTATTCTCGTTGTTCCCGTATTTGTCCGGCCCGTGTGAAGCGGATCATCTGATTGGACAGATCGTATGCCCAGGTGGAGACAATGCCTCGGCGATCCGTTTCGGACAAGCGATTGCCCATCTGGTCGTAAGTATAGCTTCGATTGAAGGGGCCGCCCGGGTTCGGGCCCGTCACTGTCTCGTTCTGCTGTTGATCCAGCGCGTTGTAGGTGTAGCTGGTGATCGTGGCTCGCGAATCCGTCTGGCTGATGACGTTACTGTTGTCATCATAGGCAATCGTCAGGTTCAGCGCTTCGGGACCGGTGCTGGCAGTGCGCCGCCCGAAGGCGTCGACGGTATGGTTGACTATGTTGCCGGCAGCGTCTGTCTCAGTGAACAACTCACCGTAGGCCGTCTGTGTGAACTGTCTATTTCGTCCCAGTAGTCGTGACTTTGATGTACGCTGGTTCAAATCGTTGAAGATGTTGGTGCTGCTGACGCCCAGCTGTGTTTCAGTGATTGGATTACCGACGGCATCATATCCATAGGCTTTCTGGGCACCGAGTAAATCGCTGACTTGTGTCTTGCGATTCAGCTCATCGAATTCCGTGGCCACCAGGTTGCCGTTTGGCCAGGTTTCAGTGGTCAGATTGCCATTGGCGTCGTAGCCGTATCGCCATGTGGCCCCTTCGTGTGTCCGGCGCAGTTCGAGGTTAATTTCATTGAAGCTGCGTGCCACCGTGTGGCTGTTGGCATCGACTTCCTGAATGACATTGTCATTTCCGTCGAACGTGACCGTGGTGCTGAAGCCACGTGCATCGGTTCGCAAGATAAGGCGGTTGGCCCGATCATAAGCGAATGTCGTGGTCTGATCACCTGAACCCAGGTCATTGCGGACCGTTTCGCTGATCAGGTTCCCAGTTGGGTCGTAAACCATCACTTTGCCCATGCCCAGCGGTCCGGATTCGGATTCTCGACGATTGAAGGCATCGTAACTGTAGGTCATCTCGAAGCCACGTGGGTTGATGGACAGGATCATATTGCCTTCGTCGTCGTAGTCACGGGTCGTCGTCAGGGTCTGCGCACTGCCTTGACGACTGATGGACGTCTGGAAATAGCGGTCCGGGTCGTAGGTGTAGCTTGTCACACGGTCAGGCTGACCTGGCGACCGCATGGTTTCGAGCAGCAAATTAGCGACATTGTCATAGTCATGCCGTGTGACTTTGCCAAGCGGCTCGCTTTTGACCGTCAGTCGATTGGCTCCATCGTACTGGTAGCTTGTTTCCCGGCCCAACCAGTCGCGCTGCAGGGTCACGTTGCCATTGAAATCATACTGATAGGTATACGTATCGTTCGCTGCATTGGTGATCGTCAGCAGCCTGCCCATCAGATCGTAGGCGTAGGTGGTGCCGTGGCCTCGCCGATCGGTTTCCACACGGGTCAGCGTGCTGTCGTTGTATGTGACCCTGTCAGAAAATGTCATTGCACCGCTGCCTTCGACCAGCGTGATTGGCTGAGCGCTGCTCAACAGGCGATCACGGTCATCATATTCATGGCTGACTCGATGGCCACGCGGATCAATTTCAAACAGGTTGCGACCGCGGCTGTCGAATTGTCGAGTTCGTTGATTACCAACAGCGTCGACTTCAGAAATCACGTTGCCTGACTGATCGTATCCCATCAAGGTACTGTTGCCGTTGGGATCGGTTGTGGCTCGCCGATTGCCCTGACTGTCGTAGGTATAGGTGGCTTGATCACCAGCGAGAATCTGACGGGTCATATTGCCGCGTTCATCGTAGTCGAATGTGGTGGTCAGTCCCCGCCAGTTGGTATAGCTTGCAGCCCGATTCTTGATGTACTGTGGGTTAAACTGTTCCGGAGCTACAAAACTGTAACTTCGCTGATCACCGCCAACGGTCTCACGAATGATATTACCGAATTCATCATGGTCATAGGTGGTGACTGTGTTGTTTTCGTCCGTTTCGCTGATCAACAAGACATCGGTATCGGTATCCCAAACCATGCGACGAATGCCGTTGGGCGCATTGACCTCAGTGCTGGCACCGTACTCGTTCATGGCATAGGTGGTTGAAAAACCACGTCCATCGATGACAACCGTTTCAGTCGCTGCCCACTGGGCACCGATGGTATAGACAAACTGAGTCACACCACCATCGGGCTCGGTCAGGCGATCGACTGCGAGCGAAGGAAAGTCAATCGGGCCACCCGGTGTCGGAATCGACAAGGCGTTGCCGGTGTAGGTATAACGACGAGTCGCCTGGGATAATTCATCCGTGACTTCAGTCAATAAATGCTGATTCAGGACGCCTGGCTGAGAACTATAGGTGTGCTGCTCAATGGTTGATCCGTTTTCCCGTGTCACACGCGTCAGATCACCTGAGGTGTTGTACTCAAATGACAGCTCGATACCGCCAGGACCCGTGACCTGAGTGAGTGCCTCGGCCTGAAGATCAGTGAAGGAGCGAATGGTGTAATTGAAATTGAGCGAGAGACCAGCGCTATCGGTGACCCGAGTCAACAGTGGTTTCTGTTCCCGGTCCTGGTATTGATAGGTCGTGACCTTGCCATTTGGCGTCTCGATGGACTCCAGCCACCAGACATTATCCTGCTGACCCATCAAGACAAAACGGTAGCGATTGCCGCCCTTCGGGTAAAAACTGAGTGCACCATCCTGGTCGCGAACCAGAGACCCATGATAGCCCTTGAAGGGCTGGAACCCGTCGATGGTCTCCGCAAAGCCCATGCTGCCGCCCTCGGCCCCTACGACCGTGTAGACGCCACATTCCGATCGGGTGACCCTGGAGTGGTGATTATGTGTCCAACCATAGCCCATGCTGCTGGCCTGCGCCCGTGCCTTGCTGCTATAGGTCCTGGTGAAGGTCAGATTGGCACCGTAGCCGGGGACATCGATGTCTTTACGTGAGACCACCATGCTGCCATCGAACAGATCCACCCCCTTGACGATGGCATGACCAATCGGCAATAAATTCTTTCTGAGGAAGGTGGATCGTGCTCTGCCGGTTTTGTTCTCGGTACTACCATCGGACGTTGCCGTGGCATCGACCTCGACCAGAAATAGGCCGGTACCCAGATCCTGAGCAGAGACTTCGACGGTGTTGCTGCCCTGAGTCATGGACTGCTCGAGCACTTCGAAGACCACATTCCCCGTCGGTTGACCTGAGTCGTCGAGGGCTTCAAAACGGACATCGACTGTGGCGTCCTGAAACAGGTCGATGATCACATCGCGAGTGACACACAGGCTTTCATTGGGAATATCGATCTCGGTATAGAAATTCAGTTGGTTGGCAAAGGAATTGCTGAGGGTGGCGGTCGATGGCGTCTTGTTGCGTATCTCCTTGACGATGTCCTGCTCAAGGGTCAGATCGACTTCGGCCAATAGGACGCTGTAGGCAGGCCGAGTGCCGTTGACGAACAATTGCAGGGAGTGATCTTGCTCCACATCCAGAGCTTGAGTGACGACCAGTTGTTCAGTACCCGAAGACCTTGCATCGAGTAGGTCCCATCTTTGCAACACCGTTTGACCTTCCATGAGCTTGAAAGTGATCTCTGGCTCATAGTCAGCCGGCTCGATGCTGTAGGAGACCTCTAGCGTGTTGATTGGCAACTGGCGTTCATCGAGTTCGATGGGGGCTGGCGACACGCCAGTGATGCTGCCATCCAGCGATGGGATCACGTGATTGGCGATCACCAACCCCGGCAACTCAGAGAATATATTCAGATTCGATGGCAATCGGGGATACACAGAAAGGTCGTAGTCCTGGTCATAGTCAACAGTCAGATTTCCGATACGATACTCACTGGAATTCATCGCTGCGGATTCAGGGGCGTCCACTTGAAAATGAACCACTCCAGGCGCAATGAACATGCCCGGCTGAGCATTCCCAGAACTGCCAATCTTCAGCGTGACCGATCCTGTGGACAGTTGCCCGGGCAACACATCAAAGTCATAGAGAGCAAAATGAGGCGCCTCGAGTGGATTCGACGTGGGGATCACCAGGGTCAGCGACAGATCTGCAAAATGATCGATGGACTCCCCTGTGGCTCCGGTCAGTAAGGCACCCCCGTTGATATTGAGCACATTGTCTCGCGAGTGCATCACCGGGTATTCGAAGGCAGCGTAGAGCGTGCTATTCTTGACGATATCGTCATGGATGGCACAAAAATCGTCGACGAAGTTGAATCGCGTGATCACATCAACAGACTGAACGCCCAGTTCATCGACCATGGCTGTGATTTCATACTTCAGTTGTTCAGAGGATCTGCCGATGTAGACATCGACGGCCTTCAAACCAGGCCCTGAATGCACATCAAGCTCTGGCAGGCCGCAGCTCTCCGCATAGGGGGCACACTGGGTTTCTGCAGTCACGAAATTTATCTCGTACGGCCCGGCAAACAGCTCTGCGGCCGGATCACAGGCGTATTCTGCTTCGGAACGCGTCAGGGCAACCGCCACATTTGAAACCGGGTTCCCGTGAACATCAAACACCGCCAAGCGTGCCACCTTGTTGATGGCAAAGACCAGATTGTTTGGCTGAGAGGCCTCAAAGTACAGTGTCTCGGCATCGCCTGGTTTACTGTAAGCATTGAATTCAGGCCTCACCTGCCGATCACCGATATCTGTGCTGACCGACGCGGTGACCTCGATCTTGCCAAACCTGGTGGCTTCCGGTTGTTCGGACATGTCGGCCACGCGCCTGAAGACCGGATTGACCTCTGTCGATACACCCAGGTTCAAATCGGCGCGAGCCAGCCCGGCAGAGTCTGTCAGGCGATCAATGCTGCTCATGGCATTGGCGAAACGCGCATCCCCACGAAGGATGTCAAACGTGACTCGTGCACCGGCTACCGGTGCACCCAAGGCGTCTGTGACCTTGACGGTCAGGGGTTCAGGTAACTGTGTGTCGACCTCCGCCAGTTGCTGGTCGGTTTGGACTATCTTGACGATCGCACGTCCAGCCAGTGGATTGGTGTTGGGCGCAGGCGCGCTACCATCGGCCAGAGGAGCTCGAAGCTCAGACGGCCAGTCATCGGGCGCCAGGGTGGTATTGCCTCCAGCGTAATTCCCCTGTGTAAAATAACCGCTGGCACCCGTTTGAGGATCCTCCACCAGCCACACCCCGCCAATCCAGGTTTGCTGGACGATGGGGTCCACGGGAACTCGTGCGATGTTGCCTGACTGGACCCAGCGCTGAATCTGTTGCTTGACCTCGGAGGTCTGATCGATCAGGACATCAATCTGAGCAATATTGCTGTCATCGATTTCGATGAGTTGATTGCCGATGGATTGGGCATCAATCAGGCCAGACACCGTGGAAATGCTGTCAACGGTCCATTGGGATTCAAACAAATCCGATTCAAGCCATGAGCCATGCAAAGCAGAGAGTTGAAGAAAATCGACTTCGTCGCCGCTGTTCGCCTGTCTAGATATCCCTTCAACCGGTTGAAGGGCGGCATCGAACGACACCCCTTTGAACGATTGGGAGACGGGCAAGCCATTATTTTTCACCACCTGTTTTTCCACGGAAATGACCGACATTGATGCCGTCGGACGAATCAGTGACAGGTCCATGAACGCAGACAGTGAACTCTCTGCGTCTTGCAGGAACTGATGATACAGGAGTCCCAGGTTGGCCAGATATCGAGCAGCTCTGCCCTCCTGGTCATCGGCGTTGATTTCTTCCAGAGTCACCAGATCCGCAAAGACTCCATTGGCATTGAATGAGATCGCCGTGAGGCCGCCACTGATGAAGTCCTTGCTGTACTGCTCTGTATAAGCGGGTGTCTGAATCAACACCTCTAGTCGATGTCGAGCACCGAGTTGCAGATCGCCCTCGGCGCTGGCCAGTCGAACGCCATTCAGATTCAGAACCGGCCGCATCCTGACCAGAAAGTTGGCCACCTGATTAATGCCGCCAGCCTGTTCGATGGCGATCTGATCGGCTCGAGTTGCAGGGAGATACGCCAGAGTGAACCGCCTGGCCAGCAGATCAGCCAGCGGAACCGTGTCGCTCAGAATGACGGCCTCCGACTCATCATAGACGGCCAATTGAACGGTTTGTATCAGCGCCGGCGACAGTGCGCTGGATTCAGCCTGCACGGCAATGACTTCAAAGGGCAAACTTGCCGGCAAGACCGTCAGCGGTTGAGCAACAATGCTCGCTTCGGCAAGGTGGTCAGTGAAGGTGCCCAGCTGATTGGCACTCAGCCACGATTCAATTTCAGCAATCACAAACACGTTGGGCGACAGGGCCGTGTTCACACCGCCAAGATACTGATTTATCAGCGAATCTGCGGACAATCCTACTTCATTCCAGGTTGCCTGGGTCGGCTGAATCGCGATGGGCTTGATCGACGGCGCCAGAGGCAACCAGACCTGTTCATTCAGACTGGCGCTCTGGCCGCGATAATTGTCATAGGGCAAATAGGCTGTCACCCAAGTATGCTGCATTCGAATCGAACTGATCTGCCCCGCTGTCAAAACGGCTTGATGGGGTATGCCTGCCCGATTGAGCATTCGGATCAACTGATTGGCATTGGTCAGGCCCGTCTGCAACTGAAGTTGTGCCAAACTCATTTCAACCGTCCCTGTCACGAAACGAGCTGCAGCACCTGACGCTCTCAGCAATGCAATCAGCAGACTGGCCTGATCTATATCGTTTCCAGAGAGTGATTTGAGCGTATTCTCCGCTCCTTTGAGGGCACCTGCATAGTATTCGGTCTGAACGTTGAGCCTGACAAACTCATGAATGCGGACATAGTCGCGATCCAGTTCCTCTGCCTTTTGCAATATGGCATCCGTCAGTAGGGCCATGGGGGTGTCGAGCAGGTCCTGGGGAACTGGGGGGGTGGCTGCTGGGTTGGCATCGCTCGGAATGACGTCGTTGGTGAGGTCCAGAGGCCCTGAGGCCAGTGGCCTGGGACCATAGGGCAAGTAGGTCAGTTCAGGCCAGGCCGTCACACGACTCAGAGTGATGTCACTGGAGATCTGATGGTGCGCCAGAGGTTGAATCTGACTGAATGTCCGGATCCAGTCTTGCTCGCGATCTGAGTCGATGACCTCAATCCGGGTCAAGGACTGCATCGAATCATTGAGCGACTGCGCATTCAGGCGTTGTTGCTCGAGTCGAGCTCGAAAATCTACTGCCCGTTGGATCAGGTCGGATGCATCGACTTCTGCAAACAACCGATCAATCAATAACTCAAGTTCATGGAATTGCTGATCCATCTGTGTCAATACGAGCTGATTGAGTTCCGTGACTCGAAGCAGCTCCTGATTCAACAACCAAGGCCGGGACGACCGTGCAAGCTGTGACAGTCTGGCATCGATTCGCGACTGGAGCGACGACAGCATCCTGTGCGCCTCAAAGCGATCCGAGGCTCCAGAGTACCGCCCGTCCTCCAGAACCAGTCCCCTGACTGACTCATGCTCTGAGGTGGAATGTGCCACCGCCACTGTGCTCGCATCGAGCCCCCTCAGCAGCTGTTGCTGCCACAGCGCAGTCTGATCCACCGATCGCGGGTGATCTGGAGTCTCTGCGTGAGCCAATGCCATGATTGACGTGACACTGACGGCCAGAGTCAACATCAGACCGACCTTCTCAATTCTGGTCTTGTTCGTCCAGCTGCGCATCATGACTCACCCTCTTCGCTTGTGCTTGCAGCGTCGCCAGGGAGCCCCTGGCCCGTTACTGTGCTCAACTCGAACCCATTGCCATACATGCGGTTCGTCGATTCCTCAAAACCATCCTCAAAGATGAGCGGAGTCAGAATCACATTAACCTCTCCCGGTAACAGTTCAGACGGGTTGTCTGCTCGATCAATCGCTTGCAACTGATAGGCATTGATCCCTTCATTCAGGATCACGCTATCGAACAAGAACTGTCCCTCAGCACTTGTCGTGACCTGATAATCAGTGTTGTTCACAGACAGTGTCACTATTGACAGAGCTTCTGCGGTGCCCGAGAACTCAATGACCGGGATCGTCACGGTTTGACCCGACTGTGGATTGATCAGCTCCAGCAGCGGAGCCACTGTGTCAATTTCAAAACCGAGTTCCGTGTAAGCGATCAGACCCACCTGATCCTCGGCACTGACCGAGAGGGTGTACAGGCCATCATGGCTGATGGGGGTGCCCGAACTGAACGGCAGGTTGTTCAGTAGAACCTCACTGCGCTGCAAATGAGTCTCGGTAATGCTGATCAGCGGCGTCAGGGTCTGGTTGGTCACCTGCTGGTCACTGACACCGGTGATTTCGATCAGGGGTTGAGTCTCATCAACAATGAAGTCGATCGGTCCCATCACCGATTCGTTGCCACTGAAGTCGACCGCCGTGATGTTGATCTGATGAACGCCTTCCATCAAACCACTGAGCAGCCGTCCATACACATCATCCAAAACCGGTGCACTCATTTCGACTGGCGGGTTGCCATCCAGAGACACTTGTACGCTTCGAATCGTCTGCAAGCGATCCTCTACGCTCGCTTGCACAGTCAGTTCAGCTCGATACACACCGTCTTGCTGAGGTGCAAGCAGATCAATGATGGGCCCCTCACCGTCGACCAGCGCGATGGACTGGTTGTCGAGGCTCAACACGTCCTGTGTCGTATCATCAGGTAGTGCTGTCATGACAATCAGGTGATTGGCCAGCGCCAGTGTCTCGGTCGGCCAGATTGCATTCAGATCAAGCGACTCACCCATCGCCAACGAGACAACTGTGTCCGTCATGCGTATCGTGTTGCCGTTGCCTGATTCCAGCAGAGCCAGACGTATCGTGCCATCAAAGCCTCCATTGCCTGCATTCGTGACACGATGGTCGACACTCAACTCAGTGCCATGGATGTGCGTCGGCGGTACATCAAGCAAGACACCTGTGATTGTCTGGCCTGGCAAGCCCGCATTCACCGTCACCAGGGTTTCGACCACCAGATTGGTAGATTCAGTCACAAGATTGGCCACAATGCTGTAATCCCCAACCTCATTGACGGCTGTCCAGGATTCGCTGAACTCGGCTGCAAATCCAGGCAGTATCGATGGCAAGGCTGTATTGAAGCTGGCCAACAACACATCACTCGGTGAACGGATCTGCCAGGCAATCTGTCCGGTTTCCAGACTATTGCCAGTGAGGTATTGCAGATTGGCTGTCAGCGTCACCAGATCAGATGGACTAACCGCTGCCGGACTGGCATCGATCAGCAGCTGCAGGTCAGCAAAGCGATCAATCTCGATGCGTCTAATGCGCTCTGTCAGAATCGTTCCTTGCTGAGATTCGAAGCGCGCATGAACATCGATGCCTCCATGGAACAGCGACGGTGGCTGCCAGTCGAACGATGTGATCAGTGTCTGATTGAAACCCAGTGCCTCGACCGTCACATCCTGTTCATACAGCGTATTCTGATCATCATCGGTGAGCATCAGGGACAACCGCCCATCGAGTTCGACAACCGTGCTGGTCAGCTCAGCCTGGCCAGACACTTGTTGACCGAAGCCGTAGACGCTTTGCAAGGTAGACAGTGCGAGCACTGGGGCACCGGGTTCACTGACTCCGAATCTAAACGACTGTTGATTGTTGATTTCAGACAGTTCCACGATCACATCACCGGGATCGACAGTCGCTAAAAGTTCGTATATTCCTGAGCGGGTCAAGGACGGCAAAACCCACTCGAATACTTGCTCGTCACCCACAGCCATCGATGGCAGAAGTTCACTGGTTTGCAGAACGACAGTGTCGTCATCGTGACTAACGACCAGATTGAGCTGCGTCTCGGAGCTGGCGACAAGGCCAAGATTTCTGACCTGAACCTGAATCGTAAACTGATCGTCAACGTCACCCAGTGCTGGGGTCACCGTCAGACCACCGGCAGCAATGGCCAGGTCAGGCAAATCCGCCATCTCGACCCGCACTTCAATCGACTCAGATTCAAACGAACGCAGGCCGTTCAGGTCTCGGGCAATGGCCGTGATCACGTTGTCACCGACCGACAGAGTAACATTGGGTAAGGCATAGAATCCGGGCACTTGAACACGCAGGATGCGGCCAATCTGATCCACGATCAGGACACCGTCGTTGGCCCAGATCAGTTGTCTGCCAAAGTTCAAATTGAAGATGGCCTGAATGCCACCGTCAATCATAGATATCACGACCAGCTCACAGCAGCCATCCAGATAGGCCAACAGACGACCATCGGGTGAGATCGCAGGTTGACTGGCGCCAGAGCTGGCGCTGCTGATGACTTGCACTGCACCTGTGTCGACGTTGTGGATGGCAACCTGATCACCTGCCCCTTCATCGATAATGAATGCCAGAAAGTTGCTGTCACTGGACCATGTGACTTCTGCAGACAGGTTCACATCCTCTGCGATCTGGGCAAACGAGCCATCACCGAGCCTGAACAACCACAACGCAGCTGACTCGGGGAAAGGCCGGTCTTCTGTCAGAGATAACCACTGCCCACTGGGTGACCATTGAACCGTGTCCCGCCCGATGCCGATCTGATCAAACATCCCCACTCGACTGAACGCAACGGTCGATCGATCAAATAACCAGTATCCTGTCTCCTGGCTCCCTGTCTCCGGATTGACGGCAGACCCGGTGAAGAAGACCTTGTCTTCATTTGGCGTGGGCTTGGCGAAATTGATGGACGGTGCCACCATCACTGTCTCGAGAACCATTGCCTTCAAGTCAAATCGCAGCAGCGTATCATCGGCACCCGATTGAAGCAGATACAAGGCAGCACCACTGTTGCTCCAAGTCATGGCATTGGAAGACGCTGTGGGCAACTGGATCTCTGCCTCAGTTATCAGGTCAACGATCCTGTCAGGTTCGCCCGAGATCGCCAGGTACCGACCATCCGCAGAAAGGGCATCGCCAGAGAAACCATTGCTGAGGAGTTGAGTCTGGTCATCAAATTCATCATGTACCAGAGTTTCGCCAAGAAACTGACCGTTGTTATACAACTCAATCATGGCCCCATTCTCGGCAGCCCCGGCAATGGTCACGCTCAAAGTATCGATAACCACAGGCTGCCCGGGTTGGGTCGGTGAGAAGATGACAGGCACCTGTGGAGGAATCTGATCGATGGCCTGTCCGCTGACCTCTGCCGAAGGATCGCCCGGATTGTTGGCCGCATCCATCGCCAGAACTTGATAGTGATACACCACACCGGCCAGAACCGTCAGATCGGCATGTTCTGTCATGGCGGTGATGACCACATCGGTATAGGGGCCACCTGACTGTGTGCTGCGAATCACTCGGTACTGAGTTGCACCGGCAACCGGATCCCAACTGAGCTGCAATGCATCGCCCGCCAGAGTGGAGATGACCTCCAGATTCTGTGGTGCCGGCAACAGTTGCACGTCGACATCGAGCGTGATGGCATTCGAGGAAGCCCCCTGATTCCCGGCCATGTCCACCACGGCCACGACATACTCGTATTGACCAATGGGCACATTGGCATCAATGATTTGCAGAGCCATCAGGTCACTCTGAACACCAATCAGGTCACCATCGCGGAAAATACGATACTCAAGCACATCCGCATCAGGACTGGCCGTCCAGGTCAGGGTGACATCGGACTGCATGACCATGCCTGAGAGTGTCACCGCTTGAGGTGGAGTCACATCACCCACTTCGGCATTGACAGCCTCACTCATGGGCCCTTCAAACCCGAAGACGCTGACCGCAGAGACCTGATAGCTGTAAATGCCATCGGATACGGTCTCAGACGCCTGCTGGCTGCTTTGAAGAGATCCTGTATCGAAGCTGACTTCAGCCAGACGGACGGGCTGAAACAGTGATTCGTCATAAGCCAGGATGGTCAGGCGAACTTGATCCGTCCGATAATCTGATGACAAGACAATGGTATCGCTGGTACTGAGTGAGTTGCTTTGAATCAGCAATGGCACCCATGTCATCCCGTCAAAGACACTCAACTGATAGCTGGACGGTCGGCGCGTGACATTCGTCTGGCTGTCAAAATCGAACCGAACCTGCCATTCCAGATGCAACACCTTCAATTGTTGTGAGGGGCCGAGGTTCCACTCGATGCTGGATGTGCCACTGACCAGATCAGAGAGATCAGGTGCCCAGTAGGTGAAGTCCCGATCATCATAGGTCAGATCGGTATTGCCCGAGCTGGAAGTCGCCTGCGATGAGACGGGGCTTGAATCAACCAAGGCGTTCAGCAATGTGCCATCGCGATAAATTCGATACCCAGCGATCGGATCACCGCCGATCGGCGCCAACCAGCTCAGATCCACGTCAAAGCCATTGACCATCGCTTCCAGATCGCCAGGAGCGGGAGGCGGAGAGGCCCGGTTGACAAACACGATCACTGATTTACTTCGATCACCATCTGGTTTGACTTGATAGAGTTCCAGCATGCTGATGCCGGGACTCAGTGGCTGTGTTGGAATTGCGAAACTGCCATCGCTGTTTTGAGCAAATGGTCCCATAGAATCGGTCGTGCCATTGCTAATCTCAACGAATAGGTCGGCGACGACTCCCGATCTGGCTTGCAAATCAATGCGGTCATTCAAGGTCGGTGTGAATGGCTGAAGAACCACTGGTTTGAATACATCGACCTGAACCATCGTGGACGGTTGTGATTCATTCTCGCCCAGATCGATGGCGGTGACCGTGTAGGTATACTGTTCGTCGGGCAGGCCCGAATCCACAAACGTGATGCCGGTTATTGGCGTGGTAGTGATTCGAACAGAATCACCGTCATTGAGACGGCGGTAGACATGATAGCCGGCAAGCTCATCATCGGTGACGGGCGACCAATTCAGAGTGGCCGCTCCGCCGATCACCGCAACGGTGAGGTTCTGCGGAACATCGGGCGCGATCAGATCGGCATAATCGACGACGATGGTTGCGGGCATCAGATCGGTATTGGCAGATGCATCGGTTGCCGTGGCGCGAATATCGAAGGCGCCAAACGGCAGTGACATCGCCGCAGGATCAAAGCTGGTTTCAAAGGGACTATTGGTCAGCGTGTCCAACTGAATCCACGTTCCTCCACCGACAGTTCGGTACTCCACCAGCACGCTGACCACATCCAGGTCATCAGTGCCCAGTCGAATGTACAGAGGTTGTTGAAAGCGAATGCCATCCGCAGGTTCTATGAAGTCAACATGCGGCGAACGGTTTTCAACACTGTGCATCACCACATTGCTGGGCACACTCAGGTTACCCGCCTGATCGACCGCCAATATATAAAATGAATGATTGCCATCAGATAGGTCATCGACGGTAAACACAAGATCGGTGATCAGACTGTCCACCACGGTGACCCCATTGCCAGACACCAACTGATCGTCGGCGAAGACAACGTAGCCTGCCAGATCAGCGGCCATGCTGGCCTGCCAGGACAACTCGATGCTGTCTGGGTCCAGCACCGTCACGGCCAGATTCAGCGGCTGGTCTGGTGAGACATTGTCACTGGTGAAATTAACCTCAAATTCAGAAACATTCTGTTGTGTGTCAGATGCTTGAAGCAACAACGTATAACTGACTTCATCCGTGAGCCCGTTGGTATCCAAGCGGTACAGAATTTCTCCCGCGACGGGTGTGGCCGATTCGATCAACAACACACCCGGTACAGGGTCGGTCGACGGCCGCAGGTAGAGTCGGTAGTGGAGAAAGTCATTACTGCTGTGTGCGGTGCCGATCAGGTCCACTTGTCTTGAGAGTCGCATTCCGTCAACGGGCTGCAGTATTGCTGTCGTCGGAGCAGTCGTGTCGATTCTGACCTCCACCACATTGGAGCCAGTACTCTCATTTCCTGCCTGGTCAACGGCAATCACCTGATAGCGATGGGACCCATCGGCAACCTGACTGTCCAGAACCTGTTGTGTGGTGATCAATGTCGAATTGATCGGCTGGCCATCCCGGAGGATGCGATAACCGAGCACATCCTGTGACGCTGACAGCGCCCAGGTCAGTTGCACATCACCTTGTGACTGGACCTGTGCCGACAGCGCAGTTGGGGCGTCAGGATCTTGCGTATCCACCTGGACCGTCCGCATGACCTGTGACGTCAGTCCGGCATGATCTGTGGCCATCAATCTGAGTACATAGCGACCATCAATCGGAACATTGAGCCACTGCCAGATCAGGTCATCGTCGATACTGTCCAAGCCGCTGGCAAAATCAAGCCACACACCGGGATTGTCTGGATAGGCATAGGACAGCGTGAATGTTGCAAGATTCGGATCGTACACCGTGCCTGTGATCAATGCGCCCTCACCCACCCATTGGTTTTCCTGAGGCAGGCTGATTTCCACGATCGGCGCGACTGTGTCAATGATGAATTGTTTCACCACCACACTACTCTGACCGGACAGGTCATCAGCGCTCAATCGAAGCTCATACGCACCATCGCTGGGCAAGTTGACGGCATCCAGACTATAGTCGCCCGCTTCTATGCCACTGGACAACAGAGACCAGGCACCGCCACTCGGCCGTAGTTCGAGTCGATATTCATTCAGATGATCTTCACTGACTGTGAACTCAATCGGCGTCTGACTGGTACTGGCCAAATAGCCCTGATCGACGGGCGTCTGAATGCTGACCATTGGTGCGATGCGGTCACCGATGAATGTCCAACTGACCGTCGACTGATTGCCAATCAGATCAGTAGCGGTGACCGTCGCGATATATTGATCGGCTAGTGGCTCATCAAAGTTGAATACCGCAAATTCGCCCAGTCTCTCATTGGCAAAAACCTGAACGGCATTGCCCTGGTCGATTGAGATCATCACTCGATTGCTGGTTGGCGACACGTCATCGAACTGCACCACCAGGTCAGTATTGGCACGAACGAACTGATCGCCTGGAGAGGAACGCACAATGCTCGGAGGACTGTTGTCCAGTCGAATAGTGATTGATTCGCTCTGGGTGACCCCGCCACCAACTTGAGTCGCCATCAGAGATAAGCTGTATAAGCCATCCACCGCGATTTGCCCGGAAGATCGCTGCCCATTCCACATCACCAGGTGTGCACCGACATCCAAAACATCACCACTGAGCAGCGTCTGGATGAGCTGACCGTTCTGGTCGAGAACATCGAGCACCACGTTGGCCGGATTCAGCATCCCCAGGTTGATGAGCAGGTCATCAACAATCCCATCCGAATTGGGAGAAAATGCCGTCAGGGTCGTATTGAACTGCCAGATCAGACTGGTGATTTCATCGAGTTGAATCACCTCAGTGTGAACGGCCTGGTTTCCGGCCTCGTCTTCGGCTGTCAATTCCAGGTTGTACTGTCCTGACGACAGCCCCTGAAGATTCCACTGTCCAATGACTGCATCGGTCCGTTGCTGAATATCATGTACCTGGAACAGGACGCGTTCGTCATTGATCACGTATTCAAGGAGGGACTGTTTGAAATTCAAATCACTGAACGATCCAGTGACTTCGACGATCACGCCCAGATCATCACTCGGTTTCGGGTACGAGATGTCGACCTCAGGTTCGGTGGTATCCACCTCGATTCGAAGTTCAATCTGGCGAATGAGGCCACAATCGTCGTTCGCCGTGATGACCAGCATGTAGGTGCCATCGTCGACCGTCAGCCCATCGATCTGCCCGTCCCAATCGAACTGGGCCGGAGTGTCCAGATCCGTGCTGGGGATCACCACACCAATCGGCATGCCAATGGCAGTCCAACCAGGATCATTGAGTGGATCCGATGAAGGCTTGATTCTCGGCCCGTCCTCAAACAGTTCCACGCGTAAATTGACCGACTCGGCGATGTCCAGCTGAATGGTCAGCTCATCCTGTCGTCCGTCACCGTTCGGGGAAAACAGCGATTTGGGCAACTCGGGTGTCACAGACACATCAGCATCGAGCTGGAACGTTCTCAGTACGCATTGTCGCGCACCACTGGTGTCGATGGATTCGACCAGTAGTGTCGCTTCACCGGAGTCGGGCAAGATCAGGCGCGAGCGATCCGGATCGATGGGATACAACTGACCCAGCACCGCACCCGAACCAAAACAACCACCTGGTACTGCTGCGTTGTCAGGATCACAGTCATCACTCAGTGATGCTGGGAAGAGTCGTGTGAACTCAAAGTTATTATCGCCCGAAGAGATCAAGACCTGATGATAGAGACGATTATCGTCTGTGATCTCCCCGATCAACCTGATCCACGGCAAGCCATCATCGGTATGATTGGCACAGACGGTGCCCGCTTCTTGAGGCTCGTCAATCTGAACCGATGAGGCTTGACGATCGATCGGGATCAGCAAGGATTGCGACTCTCGAGAGCCATCGGACAACTCAACAGAGACCTCGAACTCATATAATCCGTCGGCAAGACCGTGGGTCTCAATAGAAAGAGTGACTGGCTCGTCGAGAGGTGGGTTGGGCAGATTGGCCACCAGTATCTGCTGGCCATTGCTGATCTGCCTGACTTCCAGCGTCGCCACAGGCAATTCACTGGAGATTTGCGCCAAGATCGATATGTCTTGTGTCGGTGTGTTTTCACACATCGCTCCCAATCCAATGCCCCAATCGGCATCCAGCCTCACGCAAGGCTGAGTCCATTGCAGTGTGGGGTCTGATTGATCGCCCAGGCTGAACGGCCGAATTAGATCACCCAGCGTCTGCAACTGACCTGACCACCAGAAGCGATAACTGAAGCAGGGTGATGTCAGAACGGAAAACGCCTGTGCGTGATGGTCGCCTTCAATCGCGATACTGGCGGCAGGCTGAATCACGGTGGGTGACAGATATCGGGGATCATCATCACTGATGACGAACAGCTGAGAATTGATGACCGAAGAGAACAGACTTTGTCGGGCCCAGATTACGGTCCGATCAGTCGGCAATCTCGTCGCCAGCAATGCTTCAACGAGATCCTTCTGGATGTCATCCAGCCCTGCAAACGGCCGGATATCCGCTGCGAAATTGCGCAGTTCAAGATCAGTAGGTGTCTGTTTGAGGTTGACATGATTCGAGATGACGCTGCCATCAACCGTCTCCGCCCTGACTCGCAACAACACACTGTCCAACGGTCGCAATGGTGCAAAATCGATCTCCAGATAGTGCCGATACGGTCCCGTGGCTTCAATCCGGGTTTCATGAATGGCGCGAACGTCTAGCTTCTCCGATTCAGTCAGAATGCGACCGTCGAGCGGCAGCCACAGCGCAGGTGAACCGGGCAAGGCAAACTCAGCATTAAGACTGATGAATTCGTTGACCTCGATGGCCTCCAGGGTCATCAGGACTGAATCGGAGGAAGGTGTCCAGATCAGGACCGGCGATGGCTGCTGTTCAAAGGGCGGCACATGATATGGCAACTCCGTGAGCTGTAGCTGTTCGTCCTCGATCTCTCTGAAATCCAGCAAAATCAACTGGTTCTCTTCGTTACCGACCACCACCTGTCGCTGGTTACCCGCCTGATCAATAGCCGTGATGCGAAATGAGTCCAGCACATATTCGGATCGAATGAGTGCCTGCAAAAATCCTGCTGGGTTCTGGCTCAGTGACCGGTCGATTTCAGACCAGCTGATTCCATCTCGGGATTGCTCCAGAGTCGCCCTTTTCATGTTGGCATCGGTCGCCGAGGCACTCGTCGAATATCGAGCACGGACCGTTCGAATACCTTGTAGCATTTCGGTGAAACTGTACACGTTCGGAAGGCTGATGCCTGCATCTGGGAGTGTGTTGTCGACACTGACCGTGTAGGCATTCCCCTGAATGTCAACCTCATAGAGGCCATCCGCGACAGGACCCGCAAACGAATCCAGACCATTCCAGCTCAGGGTTTCCGTTTGGCCAATCGCAGTGAACACTTCACTGAACTGACGCACCAACTCACCTTGCTCGTTGCGAATCAACACGTTCAATTCAACGGGTTGATTGACCGCGAAGGTGATCATGCTCTCATCCTGAATCGCGTCGCCGTTTGGAGAGATGAATCGGGGCGAAACCCGGACATCGCTGATGGATGAGCTGATATTCCAGGCCAGTGACGATTCACTGAAGCTTTGGTTGCCCGCCAGATCGACCACCGTCAGGCGAACTCGATACTGCCCGGGTGAAGGCGGCACCCAGATGTGATACATCTGATCCAGCGGTTCAGTTCCAATAAGGTCAGTCACTGGCAGCCACTGTGTTGCATCGGCCACAGGACGCCACTCCAATCGATAATGCGCCAGATTCCGATCACTGACGATTCCGGACAACTCCACGGCTGCCCCATTCACTTCGGATTGGAGATAGGCAATCATGTTGTCGAAACTCTCGACGACTACTTCGGTATTTGAAACGGTATTGCACGGCAATTGATCGCGATCAACCACGTCATCGATCATCAGTCGACGGTCAACCAGTCCTGGACGATTGGGCCAGGACAATCGAGGCGAGCCCAATTGAAAGGGCGTGATCTGCTGATCATCGAGATTCAGAATATCTGGCCCACCGAGCAAGACCTGTTCGCTGTGAATCAACCAGTTTGCGAATCGGATGAACCTCGCTTCCAGATTTGGGCTCAATTGCGACACCACGCCCTGATCTGGCCCGTAATAAGCAATCAGTTCGACCTCACCGGTCACAGTGTCGAGACGGAGTAACTGGTTGACTGATTGGTTCCTAGTGCCATTGGGACCCTTGTTTTGCTCTACATTGATCAAGCCCAGGCTGAGCAATACGTCATCATGACCTGGGTTGCGAACCAAATAGTTTTCTGATCGGATACCGCCACTGTTCAATTGATCCTTGATCAAATACGGCCAGGTGTCCAAATCGATGAATGTCGTGAATTGCGCCAGTACATCCCACCCTGCACCTCACCCTTCAGTGAATCCAGAGGCTCGGTATCCAGTTGAACACTCGAAACCAGCGAACCTCGTGTATCGATGAAATCAATACGGCCA
>QIKT01000006.1 GCA_003233095.1 Oceanospirillales bacterium
GCACGTCCGGCATGGCCGCAACGTGGTGATGAATGAACGGCAGGTTGGCCACCCGCGTCAATTGATCGATGGCTTTGGCGTCTACGTCGCGAGTCCAGATATGCACAGGCACCCGGCTGCTATCGATCGTGATTTGAATACTCATAAGAGTTCCTTGTGTCGTAGTGATCAGGCCCATCGGGCCAGTATTCATTTACTTCATGGTCATCTGTTCATGTCGTCTCTTCTGTGTGTTGAACAATCGGCAGTCGAAAAAACCCGACGGTGACAAACCGGTCGAGAGTCTTGATCAGACCTGGATGGGTTTGCCAGTGCAAACCTGGTTGTGGCTGTATCAGCGGCGATCAACTCCCTGGAATTGATTCGATTCGAGTCGTGCATTTCGCTTGTCCATGTGAACTGCCAAGCCAACCATGATCGGGCGCCGGCTCGATGTACTGCGACCCATCACGGGCAGCTTATCGGTCGTGTCCTGGGTCGAGCTATGGTTACGTCTCATGGTCGTCAGACGTCAATCAGCAGGCGAAAAAAAACCCGCTGCGCCTTGTGGCCCACCGGGTTTTCTCTACCGGAAGGCCGTCACCTTCTGCAGGATGTGACTGTCATGATTATGCGATGCAGAAACGTGGCCGCTCTATCTTGTCTGCACACGCTGTTGACATCCAACCATGCCCGGTCTGGGGCTTGCTGCACACGAGAGTAAAATGGTTTGAGCTGCGTTCGTTCGTTGATTGAATAGAATGATGTCATGCGGTCGATAGTAGCCACTGAGAGACAGAGTGCAAGAAAAAATAACAAAATTTTAACAACAGGCCGAGTGGCCACGCTTGGGAGGCAGGGGGTGGTCAATAGATCTGCGGGTCGCAATGCCCCCGCAGATCTCTGAATGATGCTTACTGAGCAGCGGCCTGAGCAGCGGCTTCAAGTTCGATGGACTGAAGCACGCAGGCTTCGACGTTGTCGGCCACCAGACGCACCAACGGGATGCTTCCAGACAGGCCGCTATCACTGAGCGTGTAGTTGAGGACGGCCTGATCACACTCGTTGAAGGTGACAGTTATGGTTCCGGTTTCATTGTTGGTCACTGGGGTGTCGGCATCAAACAACCCACCGGAAGTGGTGCTGACGGTCAGATTGGCGGTGTTTCCTGTGAATCCGCCCTGGGCCGTCAACCAGCGTTGACCGGCAGCGCCAACGGCAGCCATGATGTTCGAATCGGGCTGAGTAACATCGTAGGTAAACAACGAGATGAAGACGATGCCCGTCTGTGGCAATACGTCAACGAAAATTCCCTGGCCAGGTGTTTGCGGGTTCAGCCAGGCGCCGTTCATGGCGGGGTTGATGAAAATATCTTCACCAACGATGCTCACACTATTGACCGCAACCACATTGCTCTCTGCGATCAGGCCACCGAAGTAGTTGATCAATGGAATGGATGTGAACGAACCACCGGCGTTAAGCAATTGCAGGGCGGCGATGGAATCTGCGACCTGCAGGCCATTGCCGATGATTTCCCCAAAGACGGTGAATCCACCGTTATCGACATCCAGTGGGTCTGAGTTGTCAGTCAGGTTGAAGAACCACTGGGAGTCTGCACTGTCAGGATCCGAGTCGACCTTGGCCATTGCAATGGTGCCGCGCAGATTAGACGCGCCAAACTCGTTGGTGATCGTCGGATCGACGTCAATATTGACCACCCCTTCGTCGCCGAACACAAACCCGCCGCCCTGAATCAGAAAGCCAGGCGCAGAACGGTGAATGAACGAGTTGTCGTAGTCCCCATCGTTGAGGTAATTGAGGAAGTTGGCGACGGTGTTCGGAGCCGTCTCGTCAAACAGGCGGACATCGATGGGGCCCAGTGCGGTATCTATGCGAACGATGGTGGCTTGCACAGTGGCAGAACTGAGTATCAGCACGGCCATCAGGGCAGCACACCGACGTGAAAGTGACGAGAACTTGATCATGTGGTTTCATCCGTTTGAATCGCTGGGGTGAGTATAGCCGCGGCGTGTTAAAAAATCGTCCCCGATTGATGAGCAATCGATCAATAATCGTCATGCAGGTCTGTCAATCAAGGTTTAAGCGGACAGCAGCGGTGCAGTTCTGATATTCTTGCGCGCACCCAAATGTCGATCCAAATGCCATGAATCAGCCAGCCAACAAGAGCAAGCAAGTCAATCGCGCCGCGGTGGTCGATGATAATTTCATCCAATATGTGTCTCGCTTGAAACGCCCTGAAGATCGGCTGGATCTGACTGATTTCGGAATGAACGAGACGGATTTTCGAGAGCTGTTCGACTCACAGTTGATGTCACGTCAACTGGATTTGATGGCGCGTGAGCTGCGGCTTGAAAATCGAGTCTTCTACACCATCGGCAGCTCCGGGCACGAAGGTAATGTGCTGACAGGGCGCCTGACACGACACACCGACCCGGCCTTCCTGCATTATCGCAGCGGTGGGTTCATGATGGAGCGCTCGCGCAAGGTCGACGGCATCGACCCGGTTCATGACACGGCCCTGTCGTTTGCAGCAAGCATGAGTGATCCGTCTTCTGGCGGTCGCCACAAGGTCTGGGGCAGCAAGCCATTGTGGGTATTGCCGCAAACCTCGACGATTGCCTCTCACCTGCCCAAGGCGGTCGGCACGGCGCTAGGTATTGAACTGGCGAGACGCTCAGCCCAGCCGATGCCGATTCCCGAGGATGCTATTTCTGTGTGCAGTTTTGGTGATGCCAGCGCCAATCACAGCACGGCGCAAGGGGCATTCAATGCGGCTCAGTGGGCGTCGTATCAGGGATTGGCTGTCCCGGTGCTATTCATTTGTGAGGATAATGGCATTGGTATTTCGGTCAAGTCGCCCGACAACTGGATCAAGAACACCTTTCAACAACGCCGCGGCATACAGTATTTCGATGCGGACGGCCTGGACCTGGGTCGAGGCTATCGCCAGGTACAAACGGCCATCAACTATTGTCGTCACGAACGCAAGCCGGTCTTTCTGCACTTGAAAACGGTGCGTTTGATGGGACACGCGGGTACCGACTTCGAGGTTGATTATCGAGATATGGGCGAGTTGGAACGCGCTGAAGCCAGCGATCCTCTGCTCAGATCTGCTGAAATTGCTGTTGCGGCAGGGCTGTTCTCCCCAGAGCAGATCATTGCTGATTATCAGCAGATGCATCAGCGCTGCATGAGTTCGGCCCGCAAGGCGGATCAACAACCGCGTCTGAAGACCCTGGAACAGGTGATTGAACCGCTGGCGCCTCACAATGCCGAGCTGATTCAAGCCGACATCAGTCGCGAGATCAGTCGCGGTGACCGGGCAGCTCTGTTTGGTTCCGAGGCAGCATTGCCAGAGCGGCAGGGGCCCAAGCATCTGGCCTGGCTGATCAACAAGGGTCTCTCTGACCTGATGCTGAAATATCCTCAAGCCCTGATCTTTGGCGAAGACGTAGCTCAGAAAGGTGGGGTGTATACCTTGACCCGACAATTGCTCAAGCAATTCTCTCCCAAACGGGTGTTCAACACATTGCTCGATGAGCAAACCATTCTGGGTTTGGCGCAAGGCTATGCGAATCTGGGTTTCCTGCCGATTCCTGAAATTCAGTATCTGGCGTATTTCCACAATGCCTGTGATCAGATTCGCGGTGAAGCAGCCAGTCTGCAGTTCTTTTCCAACGGACAGTTCAGCAATCCGATGGTTGTGCGGATCCCTTCGCTGGGATATCAAAAGGGTTTCGGCGGCCACTTTCACAATGACAACAGCATCGCAGCGCTCCGGGATATTCCTGGCGTGTTGGTGGCCTGCCCATCGCGAGGTGATGATGCGGTTGCGATGATGCGCAGTTGCATGGCACTGGCGGCCCAATGCGGCCGTGTAGTGGTGTTTCTGGAGCCGATTGCCCTGTACATGCGCAAGGATTTGCACGAGGACGGCGATCAGGGTTGGTGTTTTGACTATCCGCTGCCGGGCGATAGCGTGACCATCGGCGAGCCTCGGTTGTATGATCAGCAATCACGCGATTTGCTGATCATTACCTACGGCAATGGGGTACCGATGAGTCTTCAGGCCGCTCGCCAGGCAGAACAGTCGGGACTGTGTCAGGCCACTGTGATGGATTTGCGCTGGTTGCAACCACTGGATGCAGCGGCTATCAATTCGGTAGCAGAGCATTACGACCGGATTCTGATCGTCGACGAGGGGCGTGCATCGGCCAGCATCGGCGAAGGCGTGGTCAGCCTGTTAGTGGATGGTTTGCCATCTCGTCCGATGATTCACAAGTTGACCGGCGCTGATTGTTTCACCCCATTGGGTGATGCCTCAGCGACGGTCCTGCCGAATGTGGACTCGGTTCGTGCAGCCATCGATCGCATCATGGGCAGTGATTCTAAACGGGCTGAGTAAAAATAGTGATGAAACGAGACAGTAGCGAATGCCAACAGATTGCTATTGATATTGGAATATTTCCTTGGTCAACCGCATTAGTAAACTGCGAACACTGTTCACAGGTGCCCTGCAATTGAACCAAAGGGAGCCTCTAGAAACTTAACTGCGCGGTCCGGTTGCGGCGTTGCGCGGTGCCCGGAATCCTCATGTACAGCCCAGTACACTGCGGTTCCTGTGCTCCGTGCGCCTTGCACTCGAACCGCTCGCTGCGATTTCTAGAGGTTCCCCAAAGGGTCGTGTGTTTTGGTCACTACTGATCTTGGTCGAAATTTTCATGCCTTTTTTCTTCATGCTTTTATTACTTTATGCCGCCAAGAACTGGTACCTGGCTGTTCCGGCGTCCATGGTCATTGTATTTGAAATTGCTTATCTACTACGCAGGTTCGCCAAGCTCAAGTTGGCAGGGCTTAGGGCGCAACTGAAAGAAAAAGGGGTGCAACTTGATCCGGAAAAATTGGCAGCAGCCAAAGTAAAAAACACATAACATGCAGCTTTTGGCATGGGGTGATGATACGCGCCGCCCCCCGAGGGAAGCATCGAGCTGGGTGATTTTCTGGCCAAAGATGACAAGCAAACGCTCTACGATCTGCTCTGCGAAGCGGGCCTCAGTACTCGGCCGTTGCCCGCCCTGTTTGAGCGTCACTGCAGAACCGGCCGCCCCGTTCCTAAAATCGAAACCGGATTCCGACAGTGGTATTGCGTCCGGGCAACGGAGCGCGATCGCGCAAAAAGCTGGTGTGGTTACGAGCGGTCTCATCAGTCGCATTTCGAACTCGGGCAAACAGCTCCCAGTCTTGCAAGCCTTGCCCCAGTCTGAGCAGAGCATTGAGATTGACCATGGTGTCACCGCTGGTGGTCTGTTCGTCATTGGCCACCTGGTTCTGTTCAAAGGTGCGAATCACGTCCAGACCCAGATGCCATCGCTGCGCATCCCAGGCCAGACCAGCTGCCAGTCGAATCGGAACAATTCTAGGCAGATTTTCTCCGCTATCCAACTCGGCATCGACCCAGTCACCCCAGAAATTCATGTGCAGATCACCACGCGGGCGAGTCAACAGGTGCAGGTCGGTCTCGAACTCGAGGCCCTTCAATGTGGCGTCTGCCTGAGTCCACTGTCGAACGGGAAAGAGCTCGCCGTCTTCAATCAGGGCCTCTCCGGTGTTGCGCTGATAAATGAAATCGTCAAACTGATTGACGTAAACGCTGACCGTATAGGACCAGAGCTCGCCGTTCCGGTGCAGGCTCAGATCAATATTCTGAGAGGTTTCCTCGATGAGGCTGTTATCTCCGAGTTCGACACTGGCGGTGGCCAGATGAAGACCATCGGAATAGAGCTCTTCAACCACAGGGGCGCGTTCGGCGTGAGACAGATAGGCTTTGAAGGTGAGTCGTTCATTCAGAGGCACGACCGCGCCGGCTGACAGACTCAGGGTATCGAAGACCTGTCGGTTACCTAATGCCTGAATTTCGGTTGAATCGACCCGGCCGCCGAGCTCCGGCGTCCATTGTTCGAGCGGTCGATCGGCCAACACGAATAGCCCCTGGCTACGCGTGGTCGACCGAACTGGTTGAGGCGTCCATGCTGGACAAGCCGTTTTCGAGAACTTGTACCCGAGCGCCATCCAGGCCTCGAATGATCGGGCGGCCTACGGCAGCCCCGAAAAACGAACTTGAAACGCCTGGTATTTCGGACAGGGTCTCACCGAGAGTGGTCGATTTTTTCTCGTCCAGTTGTTCGCCCGACAGCACAGTGACCGGTTGCGCGTGTTCCAGAGCCGTTTTGTCCAGTAGCGAGCCGACGACCTTGACCTCGTCCAGTTTAATCTGTTCTTGCTCTTTGATCGTTTGATCGCTTGATCGTTTGATCGTGGATGGGTGACGCGATCAGCGCTATGGCGACCAGAAACGGTCCTCCAGTATTTGATACAGACATGGGTAGTAATCTCCAATACAGGCAGCAATCTTCAGATTGCCTGCCAGGTTCAACAGGGTGAAATAATCAGTGAGTTACCGTGTTGAAAGGAGGTGCCCGTTCGGGTGGTTTGAGATAGCGATTTACAGCGTTCGACGCTTCAGTGTCTTGAGGTGATGAATTTGAAGCGCTCGGGATGTCAGCGGGTGATGGCGGGCCATCGAGGTTGCTCGATCCATTATGGTCCAAATGGCAGAGCTGACAGTGGTCGGCCAATTCGCTTTCATGGCTTGCGGCATGCTGAGCCAGCAAGCTTTGGCTGATCAGGAAGATCGTAGCCAGACCCGCCAGTAGCAAGAAGCGTGAAATGTCAGCAGACTTGAACGTCATGAGAGTCTTTTTATCCCAGATTGTGCCGGGATTCAAGCCATCTGATGGCAGGGTCATCTTGAACGCTGCATGGGCTGTCAGGCAGGATAGACCATCAGCGGTTGGTCGCTCAGACTCATCGAGATCACATCGCCGACCTGATAGGCCATCGGATCGCGGGTCAGCATTTCCACTGGCTCACCTGAGGGCAATGTGACGCGGAGCAGAAAATGGCCACCCTGATAGGATCGATGGCTGACCGTGCATTGATACGGCGATTGGTCGGTGATGATCAGATTTTCGGGACGGATCAGGACTGAATAGGTCTCCGTAGCCGAATGGATGTCCAATGAACGGGTGGGTACCTTGCCCAGTGCACAGCTCAACTCGCCCGCGGCATTTGGCTTGGCCGATATCAGCTGTCCTCGGCCGATGAACAGTGCAGCAAACCTCGTGGCAGGGGCTTCGTAGAGAACGTTCGGAGGACTCCACTGCTGAAGCTGGTGATCGCCAATCAAACCGATCACATCGGCCATCGCAAAGGCTTCGACCTGATCATGGGTGACCAGGATGGCGGAGGTGCCTTCGAGTTTGAGCCAGTCGCGAACTTCGCCACACAACTGTTGGCGCAAATCGGCATCGGTGCCTGAAAACGGCTCATCAAGTAACAGCAGGGCCGGCTTTGGAGCCAGGGCTCTGGCCAGTGCAACGCGCTGTTGCTGTCCTCCCGAGAGCTGATGCGGATATCGTTCCGGGTAGTCATCAAGGCGACACAGCGACAGCATCTGATGGACCCGTTCTTTGGCCCTCTCAACAGACTGACCTTGCAGGCCGAAGGCGATGTTGTCACGCACACTAAGGTGTGGAAACAGCGCATAGTCCTGAAAGACCATGCCGACTCGACGTTGTTCAGGTGGCAGATGGCAGGAGTCACTGGCAACCGTATCGCCATCGATCAGTATTTGCCCCTGATCAGGTCGAACGAAACCGGCAATCATTCGCTGAATAGAGGTCTTTCCCGAGCCACTGGGGCCCAGCAGACAGGCGATTTGTCCGGTATTCAGTTCAAAGCTGATGTCATTGACGACCGTTTGCCCCGCATAACTCAGGGTCACGTTCTTCAGCTCAAGCGGTGCGGACATGGGTTCGATTTCCAAGCAGATGATTGAGAAGAATGACCGGTATCAGACCGGCCAACACAATGGTCAGTGCTGGCAGGGCCGATTCGGCCAGCCGTTCGTCCGAGGCCAGTTCATAGGTCCGTACGGCGAGCGTATTGATGTTGTAGGGGCGCAGGATGAGCGTGGCAGGCAGCTCTTTCATGACATCGACAAACACCAGAATCAGCGCAGTCACCAGACTACCGGAAAGCAGTGGTGCGTGAATCTGTCTGAGGATGGACCATGATCCACGTCCCGACAAGCGTGCGGCCTCTTCCATGGATGGGGTGATGCGAGCAAGACCGGCCTGAATGGACTGCAAGGCAACCGCCATGAAGCGAACCGTGTACGCCAGAATCAGTGCCACGATGGTGCCGCTGAACAGCAGGCCTGGATTGATATCGAACCAGTTCGTCATCAGAGCAATCAGTCCCTGATCCAGCGCACCGAGTGCGATGGTGACTCCGACGGCAATTACCGCGCCTGGAATGGCGTAGCCCAGACTGCTGAGCTGGATGGCCGCTGTGGTCGTGCGATCATTGAGCATGCGTTGGGAAAAGCCCAGCAACAGGGCGATCACTACGGCGGTGACCGCTGCCAGCGCTGCCAGCATCACGGTGTTGCCAAGCAGTGGCCAGAAGTCAGACAGGCTGTCAGCACTGGTGGTGGTGATGGCCCAAATGGTCAGCATCGTGACCGGAATGAAAAAGCCAAAGGTCAGAACTGACAGACACCAACTGCTGGCAGCGTGCTTCTGCCACCCGGACAAGACGGTTCGCTGTTGTTCGTGCTGGTCCTGGGGATGATGGTGGTAGCGGGCCTTGCGGCGAGAAAATCGTTCCAGGACGATCATCAGAATGACGACGGCGAGCAGCGAGGTGGCCAGCTGTGCCGCGCCGGTAAGGCTGTCCAGTCCATACCAGGTTCGGAAGATGCCGGTGGTAAAGGTGCTGATACCGAAATACTGCACGGTGCCATAGTCGGCCAGGGTTTCCATCATCACCAGCGACAGACCGGCCACGATCGCTGGCCGGGCCTGAGGCAATGAGACTCGGCGAAAACTCGCCCAGGGCGAGCAGCCGAGTGATCGGCTGACTTCAAGAGCGCTGCTGGACTGATTTTGAAAGGCGGCGCGGGTGAGCAGGTAGACATACGGGAACAGCACCAGCGACAGCATCACGATGGCACCGGTCATCGACCTGATTTCAGGGAACCAGTAGTCACCATAGGACCACCCCGTCCAGCCACGGAGCCACTGCTGGATCGGGCCACCGACGTCCAGCAGACCGGTGTAGGTATAGGCGATGATATAGGCCGGCAGGGCCAGTGGCAGCATCAGCGCCCATTCAAACCAGCGGCGACCGACAAACTCACAGCGCGCCACCAGCCACGCGGCAGGCACTCCCAGGAGCAGAGTGCCGATACTGACCCCAACCATCAGTATCAGCGAATGAAGCACGTAGTCGCCGAGCACCGTGTCGACCAGGTGGGACCAGACGTCGTCTGAGCCGCTGACCGATCGACTGATGATCACCAGCATGGGCGTCAACAGGACCAATGCCGTAGTCCAGACGCCAAGACGCCAGACCCAGGTGGGTCGATTGCTGTGTGCCAGTGGTTTCAATCGAGCAGGCTTATTGCCAGCCGGCCCGATCCATCAACTTGACCGCATCAGCATTCAGGACCCCCAGTTGTGACAGGTTCAGATCATCAGATTTGAACTCACCCCAACTGACCAGCAGTTCGCTTGGAGCGGCATCGCTTCGCACTGGATACTCGCCGTTGGCGCGGCCATACAGGGCTTGAACCTGTTCGCTGAGCAACCAGGCAATCAATTGTTCGGCCTGGGCTGGATTGCTCGACGATCGAGTCAGGCCGACGCCGGAAATATTGACGTGCACGCCGCGGTCGGCCTGATTGGGCCAGAACACGGCCATCTTCGAAGCGGATTCGATCTGCTCGGGGTCTTCGGAGGTCAACATACCAGCCAGATAGTAGGTGTTGGCTACCACCAGATCACACTGGCCATTGGCCGCTGCCTTGATCTGATCACGATCGCCACCGGTCGGTTTGCGGGCCAGATTGGCAACCAGGCCATGTGCCCATTCTTCAACGGCAGCTTCTCCGCTGGCGGATATCATCGAGGCGACCAGCGACTGGTTATAGATATTGCCCGAGGAGCGAATGCAGATGCGACCGCGCCATTTCGGATCGGCCAAATCTTCGTAGCTGGACAGCTCTGACGGATCGACGCGATCGGTCACATACATGATCGGTCTGGCTCGAAGTGACAGGCCCATCCAGAATTGATCCGGATGCTGATAGGCTGCCGGGACGCTGGCGGCCAGCGCTTCATCGCTGATGGGTTGCAGAACATTGGCCTGCATGGCCCGATGCAATCGACCCGCATCTGTGGTGATCAGCACATCGGCCGGTGACTCGATTCCTTCGGACTGCAGCCGCTGAAGCAGCGCGTCTGCGCTACCAGTCAGCAGATTGATCTTGATGCCGGTCTGTTCGCTGAATTGATCGAGCAGCGGCTTGATCAGGTTTTCCTGGCGGGCCGAGTACAGCGTGATTTCACCGACAGACTCAACAGCGACGCTCTGTTTCACGCTGGAATTTGCGGGGGTGCCTTTGTTTGCGTCAGGGGTCTGTTCCTGCTGACAAGCGCTCAGTGTCAGGAGCAGTGTCATACAGAGGAGTGCTAACAATCTGCGGGTCATCGTTCTGTCCTTGGGAGGGTAACGCTTCATATTAATGAGAATGATTCTTATTAACAACCTTGTTGTCCATTCACCGGGGTAAACAGCAAACCCGGGTGAGACCCGGGTTGCTCGGTACCGATGCCGTGGTGCTCAGTTGCTGACATCAATCGGCATCAACTGATAATTCGAAGGAATGTCCTGAATGAACAGGGCAGGATCCAGTTCGACATTGATTTGTGCATCACCGAAGATGTTGAAATCCGGGGGCAGCGCGCTGCCGGGCAGCGGCATAATCTCGAAACGAACCGGGATGGACGTCTGCTGATCGGCCCAGATCACGATATCGAGCCGCTCGGTCTGAACCTGATAGCCCACAGCTTTGAAGCCGTCAATACGTCGTGCACCCAGATTGACCGCTGACTCTTCGGGCCGTTGTTGCAACTCATCAAGCCAGAACAGCGGGTTGAATTTCGGATTGTCCAGATTCTGTTCAGGCAGCTCAATGACCATGGCCATGTTCGATCCTTCGATCAGGACCACGGACTGCTGCTGAGCAAGATCGGTGATCACAAGCGTTGAGGAGATGGGTTCGCCACGCATCCAGGTGGTGGTTTCGGTGCGAATCAGATCGGGTCGCTGATAGTGAATGATCGTCGTGGTTCGGCTGTCATGATCCAGCTGCACATTGGATGTGAGGACCATGCTGCTGAGCTCTCGCAGCTGGGTCACCACGCTGGCATAGCTGATGCCTGGCTGGCCAGTCAGAAATAGCAGTCCGGCGACCATCGCCAGTATGGCGCTGGCCGCCAGTCCAAGTCTGGGTAAGGGCAGTGACAGCCAGTTAGTCAGTGTCTTGGTGAGTCGAGCAGCAAGCGAGGGCTTTGAATGCTGCATGCTGTTGATGACCTGTTGCTGGAATCCAGGCCAGTCAGGATGCTCTGCTGGCTGTTCATTCATGGCGTTGAATGCGGCGATTAGCCGCGGATCGAGCGTTGTGTTGTCGCGTTCATGATGGCTCATGGAATGCTCCTTCTGCGGTGGCAGACAGATGTTGGGTGAGGGATTGGTGAGCTCGGTGAATCTGCACGCCTACCTGATTTCGGCTGATCGTGAGCTGATCAGCGATTTGCTGATAACTCAGACCTTCGACATGTCGCAAGATCATGATCTTGAATGCTTTCGGGCTCAGTTTGGACAGGCCGATGCGTAGTTGTTCCAGGTCGTGTTGTGCCGTCCAATATCGATCCGGTGTGCGCTGATCACTGAGCGTTGGGTCGTTGTGATCAAGCGGGACCTGATCGGGCCGCGTGGCCGGTTGTGCACGTCGGGCTCGCAGCTGATCCAGCGCCAGGCGGCTGATGACAGTGATCAGCCAGGCACGTTCATTGTGAAGAGTGTCCAGTGACTGGCTGGATTGTCGCTGCAGTTTGATGAAAGCGTTCTGAATGACATCTTCTGCCAGATCGCGTTGACCGAGCAATCGATAGGCGGTTTGGTACAGCACGGGCCCATGCTCGGTCAGCATTCGTGCCAGGTGTTCTGCGCGTAATTTGAATTTCAATGGGCCGTCCTTTGTGCGGGCTCATCAGAGGGACGGACGTCGAGGTTAAAAGATTACAGTGGAGTGGTAACACAGTGCTTGCGAGCTGAGCTGATTCAGTCCTCAGCGCTATCCTCTTCAGACAAGACTTGTTTGACGTACCAGCAGCTTGCGTGGATATGCAGCGCCTGCTCTCGAGCCCAGTCCAGGCCATGATTGACCAGTGCACGAGCGATGCCTTTGCCGCGCATGCTCACCGGAACAAAGGTGCGTGTAAAGTCGATGTGGGTTGCATCGATGAAGCGATATTCCAGAAGAGCATCGTCGTCATTGGCCAGTTCAATCACGAATCGCTGGTCATCCTGGTGATGGCTGATTAGTGACATGGTTTTTCTCCTTGGGAGCCTCTTGAGAAGTCTTGAGCGAATTGGATTGAGATGGGAAGTGTGTCCGATCAAGGCGCATGAAGTGAGCCAAAGTGCTGCTAAGGCTCAGTTCATGCCATGCCACCCTATGGCCGAGCGGGCGTATTTGATGCCCAAGACAACCGGCCATGACTTGTTCAGTGCTTCCTTGATCACACCTCGTGTGTTTCGATACTGTTAGAATCGTACCTCAGTCAACAAGGAAGCACCACCATGCTCAAGGCACACTATGCACAACGCGGTCCGAAGCCCACCGAATTCATCGAAGCACTGCCTCTGACCTTGCCAGAGCTGTCCGCCGGGCAAGCTCGAGTTGAGGTGCTGGCCGCGCCAATCAATCCATCTGACGTCCTGACGCTGACCGGTTTGTATGGAATGTTGCCTGATTTGCCTGCCATCGGTGGCAATGAAGGGGTGGGTCGCATCGTCGCTTGTGCTGAGGATGTCAGCTCTCATCAAGTCGGACAGATTGTCTTGTTGCCGATCGGGTGTGGGTCTTGGGTCAGTGAGCTGATCGCCGATGCATCATCGCTGATTCCGCTGCCACCTCATGCCGATCCCATTCAGCTGTCGATGATCATGGTCAACCCACCCACAGCGGCCTTGCTGCTCAGTGAGATTGTCGATCTGAAAGCCGGTGATTGGGTGATCCAGAATGCGGCCAACTCGGCTGTGGGCAATTACATCAACCAGTTGGCAAAGGCCCGAGAGCTGAATGTGGTCAATGTGGTACGTCGTGAATCAGCCTTCGATGCGGTGCGTCAGGCCGGTGGTGAACACATGCTCTGTGATGGGCCAGATCTTCCCAAGCGAGTTCGTGAGCTGGTGGGCAAAGGCAATCTGCCTCTGGGAATTGATGCCGTTGGTGGTGTCGCCACCGATCATCTGGCCGATTCGGTCTCTCAGGGTGGCACGGTTGTCAATTATGGCATGATGAGCGGCGAGCCCTGCCAGATGTCGCCCCGATCACTGGTGTTTAGGGGCATCACCCTGAAGGGGTTCTGGCTGGCGTTCTGGCTCAGGCAGTCTACCCCTGAAGCACAGCAGGTCTTATACGGTGATCTTGCCGCAAGAATCGCATCGGGTGAACTACATGCCCAGGTCCATGCTACCTATGGACTGTCGCAAATCAAGGAGGCCGTTGCGGCTGCCGCAAGTGGTGAGCGAAATGGCAAGATCGTGATCACACCGCAAAAGGACTGAGTCCGGGCTGATCGGCCGGGTGGTTCAAGTGCATGGCATGGCACCCCAGTCGAGCAGCCACGATACGCTTGAGGATGCAATGAGTTCTGCCAAGTCAGGTCGGGCCTGGAGCTTCTCTGATACACAGTCTGAATGTCGCCTTCCTGGCCAGGAATCAACGGTAGGCCGCGTCCAGTTTCAGTGAACTGCCCCGATAGGCGACGGCCACAAGGCTGTCCACTCTGAATATTGCTCCTCGCTATGATCCGAACCCTGTTTTCAACTCCCGTTCGGCTTCTGATCCTGCTCCTGCTCGCTGTCTGCCTCGGACAGCCCGCAGGACGATCTGGCTCAGGTCAGATCTGACCTGAAACTGTGGTTCACCGAGTTGCTCAGTGACCCTCTGGCCTACTGGACTCTGATTGAAGCACAGGTATCCCTTTCCAGACATCCAAAGGGCAGGGCGGTGAATTCAGGCAATGACCGATAAGGATCCTCATTGGAGTGGGCACCAGATTAGCAGCCTGTCGGACTTGAGGTGATCTACTGCGAAAAACCCGAGTTTTGGCCAGATGTCCCGATCTTGTTGGTTAAATAACGGTGCTATTCGCCTCAAAAGATCTAAAAATATGACTCAAATCGACTGTTCCTCGTGACGACCCGTTAAGTCCGACAGGCTGCTAGGGTGCTTTGGCACTCGTCTCGAGGTGATCACTCAAGGTCGCATACTCAATTTCACCTTCAACCTGGTCTCCGCAAGAATCCTCAATGACCCTCTCCGGGCATGGTCGACAACCTGTTCCTTTCGGGTTCTCATCTTGCTTGCCACCATGAGGGAATTCGTTCATAATTTGCCTTAATGTAATAACGCGTTAATACACTATGAAGCAAATCGACCCAGCACTCTTGAAGCGCCATGCAGAACGGGGACATGATCAGACTCTGCTGCTCGAAGCCATGGCGGGCATGACGGTACCAGAGGAGTTGCTGGCACTGCTGATTGATTTGTGTACACCGGCTGAGTTGGAATCCATCGTCGATCGCTGGCGAGTAGTGCTGTCACTGAGCACCGGCATGACCTATCGGGATATTCACGCGGCGACTGGAGTGAGTGTGACTACCATTGGGCGAGTGGCTCGTTGTCACGATCTTGGAGATGGCGGCTACCAGCGTGCACTGGACACACTGGCTGCGCAGGGAAAATTGACAACGCGTTCGGAATCACTTTCAAAGGAAGTCCAATCATGAGGCTTAAAATTGCCATACAAAAGTCTGGAAGACTATCTGATAAATCACTGGATTTGTTGAATAAATGTGGGCTTGAATACACCAGAAGTAAAAACAGCCTGTTTTGCTATGGACGAAACCTACCAATCGATTTGTTGCTGATGCGCAACGACGATATTCCCAAGCTGCTGCTCGGCGGTGTGTGCGATCTGGGTATTGTCGGTGAGAACATCGAGACTGAATACTCGCTGGAGCCGGTCTACAACGGTGAAGAGGCCGAGCGCCACAGCCTGTCCAAGTTGCGCTCCCTGGGATTCGGACAGTGTCGTTTGTCTCTGGCCGGTCCCAAAGAAACCGAATTCAGAAACGTTGAGCAACTCGAAGGCTCTCGGATTGCGACCTCTTATCCAAACACCACGCGAGAATTCTTCAAGCGCCAGGGTGTCGGCGTCAAGGTGACTGAACTGGCAGGATCGGTCGAGATTGCACCGGGTTTGGGCATTGCTGATTATATCGTCGACCTGGTCTCAACCGGTTCGACACTTGAAGCCAACAAGCTGGATGAATGGGCGGTGATTCTTGAATCCAGAGCCGCTCTGTATCAGCCCAATTCACCGCTGAACTCAGAAAAGCAGGCCTTGCTGGATCGCTTGCTGCAGCGGCTTGATGGTGTGCTGCAGGCAAGAGAAAGCAAGTACGTCATGTTGCACGCTCCGAAGGATCACATTCAGGCGATCACTGATCTGCTGCCGGGTGTCGACACGCCGACTGTTTTGCCACTGCAGGGCAGTGATGACAGGGTCGCCGTGCACGCCGTGTGCACCGAATCAGTCTTCTGGGAGCACCTTGAATCACTCAAGGAAGCCGGGGCCAGCAGTATTCTGGTGTTACCTGTTGAAAAAATGCTGGCGTGATCATGAATCAGGACATTATCGATTGGAACGGGCTGAACGCCGAACAGAAAACCAACTGTCTGCAGCGAGCCCGTTCGCTGCAAAGCAAAGAGCTGGTTGAGCGAACTGCAGAAATCATCAGCGCCGTCCGCGATCAAGGTGATGCGGCTGTGCTGGATTTCACAGCTCAGTTTGATGGCGTTCGCAACACCGCACTGACAGCGGTAAGCACCCACGAAGCCGAAAAAGGGGTGTCGCAAGAATTACTGGACGCCATTGCCGATGCCGGTCAGCGGATTCGAGATTTCCAGATGCAGGCCAAGCCGAGCGACTTCACCCTTGATACGGCGCCTGGTGTCCGATGCAGTTTGCATTATCGTTCGCTGGAGACAGTCGGTCTGTATGTCCCTGGCGGCTCGGCACCGTTGTTGTCCAGCGTGCTGATGCAGGCCATACCGGCTCGGGTTGCCGGCTGTGAGAATATCGTGCTGGCCTCACCGCCTGATTCCAATGGCGTCATCCATCCGGCCATTCTCGCGGCTGCAAACTATTGCGGTGTCGACGAAGTCGTTCCGATGGGTGGGGTCCAGGCAATTGCGGCCATGGCCTATGGAACCGACAGCGTGTCGCGCTGTGACAAGCTGTTCGGCCCTGGTAATGCCTGGGTGACCGAAGCAAAACGTCAGGTTTCGACGGATCCAGATGGCGCCGCAATCGACATGCCTGCCGGCCCTTCGGAGGTCATGGTGATTGCCGATGAGTCAGCCGACCCCGAATTCGTGGCGCTGGATCTGCTGTCACAGGCTGAACATGGGCCGGACTCGCAAGCCATTCTGCTGAGCAATGCCGATAGTCTGTTCGCACCGGTCATTCGCCAACTTGAACGCTATGCCAGTCAGCTCAATCGCAGCGACATTCTCCGTCAGTCGATGACCTTGATGCGCCTGATTCGCGTCGAGTCGATCGATCAGGCGATTGAAGTGGCTAATCAGTATGCATCCGAACACCTGATTTTGAATGTGGCAGACGCCCAGATGCTTGTTGATCAGGTCCGTCATGCCGGATCGATCTTCGTCGGAGCCTGGACACCCGAATCACTTGGCGATTATTGCAGTGGTACCAATCATGTGTTGCCTACCAGCGGCTATGCGCGCAGCTACAGTGGCTTATCGGTGACTGATTTCATGAAGCGAATCAGCGTCCAGTCGGCTACCCGTGAGGGTTTGATGCATATCGGTCCGACTGCCGAGTTGATGGCACGCACCGAATCGCTTCAAGCACACGAGTTGGCCGTGGCCATGCGTCGATTGAGGATCGAGGAGAGCACACCGTCATGAGCCGAATTGAGGTGATGGCGCTGGCTCGCCCGGACCTGCTGGAACTGACGGCCTATGTCTGCGCCCGCATGAGTCAGTCGGACGGGCTGATTCTGCTCAATGCCAATGAGAACCCCGAGCCACCGATTGGCGTGGATCAGGGCGAGTCTCTGAATCGATATCCACAGCCTCAGCCAGACTCTCTGGCCGTTGCTATGGCCAATTTCTATCAAGTCAGAGTCGAACAGATTCTGATGACACGCGGCAGTGACGAAGCGATTGATCTGCTGATGCGAGCTTTCTGCCGCGCCGGCAAGGATGCGATCGTGCAGTGCCCACCGTGCTTTGGCTTGTATGCAAACTCGGCCCGAATCCAGGGTGCGTCAGTGATCGATGTTCCGCTGTTCCCGGATCACCGCTCCGAATTCGATGAGCTGGATATCGACGGCATTGTCACAGCAGTCTGCGAGCACTCGGTGAAGCTGGTATTCGTCACTCACCCAAATAATCCGACTGGACGTCTGATCAGAGATGAACAGCTGCGCAGGCTGCTCGAGGTACTGGACGGCAAGACGCTAGTTATTGTGGATGAAGCCTATCTCGAATATACCAATGAGCCCAGCGCGAGCCGCTGGCTGCCGGATCAGCAACACCTGGTGGTCTTGAGGACGTTGTCCAAAGCTTTTGCACTGGCTGGTGTGCGGGTGGGTTGTGCGCTGGCTCATCCGCAGATCATTGGGCTGCTCAGGCAGATCATGCCGCCATACCCTTTGCCGGTTCCAAGTATTGAAGCAGCGCAAATGGCCCTCAGTGATTCGGCGGTCAGCGAGATGCGCAGTCGCCTGATGATGCTCGGACTGCAACGAGATCGCGTTCAGGCAGCACTGGGTCAATGCGACTTCATCCAGGAACACTATCCGACTCACGCCAACTTTATCCTCATTCGAAGCGACCATTCGGCAAGTTTGTATCAATGGCTGCTTACTGGTGGTGTCATCATCCGGGATTTCAGCAGCAAGCCAGGTCTGCAAGGTGCCTTGCGAATCACGATGGGTAGCCCGGTCGAGAATGACCGCTTGATTGAACTGCTGGAGACCTACACCCCATGAGCACACCACGCAAGATTGTGTTTATAGACCGAGATGGCACCATCATCCGCGAACCGGATGACTTTCAGATTGATCGACTCGACAAGCTGGCGCTGGTCGATGAGGTGATTCCATCGATGCTGGCCCTGAAACAGGCGGGCTACGAGTTTGTCATGGTGAGTAATCAGGATGGCCTTGGCAGCGACTCCTTTCCAGAAGATGACTTCTGGCCGGCACACCATCTGATGAATCAGATTCTGGCCAGCCAGGGATTGACCTTCAGCGATGAGCTGATCGATCGTTCCATGCCCGATGACCTGGCGCCGACTCGCAAACCGGGGATTGGCATGCTGATCGACTATTTGGGCTTGCCGGATCTGGATCGACAGCGATCCTGTGTGATCGGTGATCGTGACACCGACCTGGAACTGGCGGCCAACATGAAACTTGCCGGCTACAAAATCGATGAGCAGATGACCTGGCCACGAATCGTCGAGGCGATTCTCGGACAGGACCGTCAGGCCTCCGTTGAGCGCAATACTAATGAAACCCGGATCAGCGTCTCGGTCAATCTGGACCGACAGGGCGAGAATCGGATCGAGACAGGTCTTGGATTCTTTGATCACATGCTCGAACAACTGGCCTTGCACGGCGGTTTCAGGCTTCAAGTCAGCGCCGAAGGTGACCTGCATATCGATGAACATCACACGGTCGAAGATGTTGCGCTTGCCTTGGGGCAATGTCTGCGCGATGCACTCGGCGACAAGCGCGGCATCGGACGCTATGGCGCCACGACGCCGATGGACGAATCGTTGGCTCGGGTGGCGATTGATCTATCCGGGCGGCCGATCTTCGTTCAAAAGGGCGAGCTCAGAGATGGCATTGTG
>QIKT01000222.1 GCA_003233095.1 Oceanospirillales bacterium
GCGAGACTTCCTGATGCCCTGATTGTGATGCTGTGATGAATGACGTTCAATCCGGCAGATGATTCTTCCGGACTGAACGTCAATCGATCAGTTGACAATAGACAGAATAACCATGAACAGGCCCAGTGCAATGGCGACCAGTCCGAGCTTTTCCTGATAGGGGGTGATTTTGGCCAGCACATCCCCGGCTTTTTCTTTTGCATCTTCATTCTTCGATAGCAGATGTGTGCTGATCAGTGCATATCCCAGCAGAAACCCAAGGATGATCAGCAAGACACAAGAAGCGACCCAGGTCAGCCAGTAGAAAGGGACATACTTGATGGCCTGAATGTGCCACAGCGCCCTGAGAAACCCATAGGTACCCAGTAAACCAGCCGCAATCCCGATCCATCCTTGAAACGGTTGTACCTTGGCTATGATCTCTTTGGCTTCGGGTTTCTTGGACAGGATCAGCGATGGGATGGCCAGCAGGCCCAGAACGATCAGTGAAATGGCGTACAGCATGACGAATTCCCCTCAAATGGTGGCTCACCAGTATGGCCAGCCGGGTTCAGTCTATCGTCAAGCCTGATGCGGATGCAATTGTCGCAGTGCAATGTTGCTCAATTGATCACACGCTGCATTCCTGTGAGGTCACTCCATTCTCTGGGTTGCACCGTCCAATGAGTATGTATGCATGTGATTAAAATTTTAATTATGCATCTCAAATTATTGATATATATCATATAAATAAAAAGTTATTGACGGTCATCATGTTTCTTCATCTTTCTTCTGGACCCCTTCATGAGTGCATGGACGATATGCCATAGACGAAGGCAATTATCTGATCGTGGTGCCAGAACTGAACCTGACAGCCCTGGTTACCAGCATCGCCTATAACACCCGATACATGCGCACACAGACTCGGGCAATCATCGGTGACATCATCCTGCCAGTTGCGATAGCGGCTCAGTCAAAGACCGCCTGGCGACGAATGGGTTGCAGGATGTCTTCAGGCAGCCAGTCTGATTGCATCAGTTGTTGACGCTGCAGGTGGACGTCTTTACGAATGGTCTGGACCAAGTGAATGAAATCCTGTTCGTCCCATAGCGGCATGAAGGCAACCGACTGAAGGAGCAGATCCACCTGACGGAAGCCTGCACGGACGCTGGCTTCGAGTAGTTGCAGAGCTGCCGTTGGGCGGTCCTGTGCCATCCGAATCATGGCTGCATGGACGTACTGGGCGGGCCAGATATCCTCATCGGGAATGGTGTCTCGCAGCAGGTCCTTCAGCGATTCAGACAATGCCGGGCGATCACTCTGGCTACTCAACCAGTATTGCCAGACAGGGCCGCATGGCGTCAGAGGATCGATTAGAATAGCAGTCGCGAACTGCTCTGCCGCATTCGACTGACGATTTTCCAACAGCCCAATCTGGCCACTCAGACAGTGCAGTTCTGGCCGACTCACGCCAGCATCCAGAGCGCGATTGATGACATCCGAGGCATCGTCCAGACGCCGCTGGGCAAGCAGGAAACGCGCACGTCCCAACCCTGCAAAGACACTGTCAGGGTGCAATTGGTCGGCCCGTTGATACCACTGTTCAGCCAGCACCGGCCAACCCAGCAGTTCGAAGGTTTCGGCAATCTGCATGGATCGGTACTGGGTATTGCCGTCATAGGCCGCCAGGTTCATTTGCATCGCCTCGACCAGCTGTCCGGACTGGGTCAGCAGATAAGCCAGTGATCCGGCATAGCTTGAGTTTTCGGGATCTCGCTTGAGGGCCTTGCGATAGTGTTCGATGGCAGACTGGATCTGTCCCTGCGCGTCCCTGGCAAAGCCCAGCACCCACCAGCTGCGTGCATTCTCTGGTGCCAGGGTGGTCGCTGTTTCGGCCAGAGTGGTTGCCTCTATCAGCCATTGATGCGGTGCATTGAATTTGGTCACCGACTGTGACAGGGATTGACTGAGCCCGGTAATCGCCTCAATGCCTTTGGGGTCAAGGTTACGCGCCTGACGATACCGGTCGATTGCTATGCGTGTGCCATCCTCGGTATAGCGCTGATAATACTGACCGGCCTGTTCGATGAGCTGAGAATAGGGATCGGTATTCATTGGAGATGGATTGATAACAAGCTCGCGCGCCGAGTGTCGATCGGCCACGATCTGTTTCCACCACGTGGCAAGCAGCACGCAGCCAGCCAGGCAAGCGATCACAATCAGGCCCGTTTGCCAGATGGGCTTTGGGGCAGGAGCGGTTTGACTGGGCTTCGATTCGGTCTCTTCAACCGGGTGGCGCCAGCGGTAGCCTCGCGACCGAACCGACTGAATATAGTCCTGCGGGTCTTCTCCACCCAGGTCCTTGCGGAGCAGGGCAATCCGCTGCGTCAGCGTTTCGTCATTGACCACTCGGTCGGGCCAGAGCTGTTCGAGCAGCGCCTCACTGGAGGCGACTTCGGGTGCGGCCTTGAGCAGTGCGAACAGACAATCAAAGGTCAGCGGCGTCATAGGCAGTGGATGACCGTCGCGAGAGACGCTTCGACGGGTCGGGTCAATGGTCAGGTCAGCGCTGATGAGTTGTTGCGTTTGGGGTTTCTGTGGTGTCTTGCTGGAGGGCAATGAGACCGCCTGATAGCAGTGAATATTGAATGACATCATAATCACCAGTCTGCAGCGGCCCGTCAACCATGCGATGGACCGCGGTGTTTATCTGTCACACGGCAATGATCGGCTTGACGAATTGAATACGATTGTCAGGTCAGGGCCGATTCAAGCGGGATGTTGAGGACAAGCTGACTGGCCAAGTGACCACGCTGATCAGTCCACTGATCGGGTTTCCCATCAACGTCGCTCACCCGCGACGCTCTATTCGAGGGCAGGCTGCGATATATCTTCGACTACAGTAGGCGCTTTAGGTCAATCATGCTTGGGCGCCTCTGAACAAGTCTTAAGCGAGTTGGATTGAGAAGGGAAATGCGTCCGATCAAGGCGCATGAGCTGAGTCATCGCGGTGCTATGGCACAGTTCATGCCACGCAGAGTGGGCGGATTTGACGCTCAAGACAGTCGGTCACGACTTGTTCAGAAGCGCCCTTGATCTTGAACACAGTACTTTCCACCTATGCATGTCTTCCCGTCACTGCGGTATGCTATGTGGCCTGTTCGGGTGCGACCCGCAACCCGCCGCTCACTCTTCACACGGATGCAGACTATGACCATCAATAAACTGCTGCTGGCCGGTGCCATTTCTCTGGTGCTGACTGGCTGTAACAATGATAGTGAACCAGCGGCCCAGGCTGCATCAACGCTGCAGAGTGCACCGGCACAAACTCAAGCGACGGCCCCTGCTGAATCACCCAAAGCGATGGTCAGTAATACCGCTGAACTGGGTAATTGGGGCATCGAACTGGATCAGATGGACCCGTCTACCGAAGCCGGGGATGATTTTGCCCGCTATGTAAATGGCTTGTGGCTCGATACCTTTGAAATCCCGCCAGATCGAGCGACCTACGGTATCTTTACCACGCTTCGCGACCGCTCAACCAAGCAAGTCAGTGACATCATTGCCGAATTGTCCGAGATGGACGCGGCGCCGGGCAGCATTGAACAGAAAGTACGCGACTACTACACCACCTGGATGGACGTCGAGGCGATCAACACCAAGGGTGCTGCACCGCTGAAGGTGCACCTGGACGAGATTGCGGCAATCGACAGCGAAGAGTCGCTGATGAAAGCTTTTGCCGGTCTGCATGCCACCGCGCCATTTGGCGTGGGCATCATTCCCGATCCGGCAGACACCACTCGATACACACTGTTTGCTGGTCAGGCTGGACTGGGCATGCCGGATCGCGAGTATTACCTCAGCGATGAGGAAAAGTATCAGGAAATTCGCTCGGTCTACACCGATTACATGAAGACAGTCATGCAGCTCGCGGGCATTGATGACGCGGAAGCAAAAGCCGCTGCGATCCTAGCACTGGAGACGCGTCTGGCCGAAGTCCACTGGACGCCTGCGGAAAGCCGTGACATCAAGAAAATCTATAATCCGATGTCTCCCGAAGCGCTTGGCGAAGTGGCCCCTGAATTCAACTGGTCCTTGATTCTGGATGAGCTGGGATTGTCCTCGATCGAAAGTATCGTGGTTGCCCAGCCCAGTGCGCTGGATGCCAGTGGTGATATCTACAGCGACACAGCGATGGCAACCTGGAAGGATTATCTGGCTTACCATTTCATCAGAAACAATGCCGCCGCTCTCGGTGATGCCTTTGATGAGGCTAACTTTGGCTTCTTCTCCAAGACCCTCAACGGGATCGAAGAACAGCGCGATCGCTGGAAGCGCGGTTCGGATCTGGTCAACAACAACATGGGTGAGGCGGTCGGACAGATCTACGTCAAGCGTCACTTCCCAGCCGAGTCCAAGCAGAAAATGGACGACCTGGTCGCCAACCTGCGATCGGCTTTCGAAGAGCGGATTGCCGGCAACGACTGGATGGATGATGAAACCAAGGCTCAGGCCAAACGCAAGCTGGATACGTTCGAGCCGAAGATCGGCTATCCGGAAAAGTGGATCGACTATGGCTCCCTGCAAATCACCGCCGGTGATATGCTGGGCAATTCGCTGCGGGTGACCGAATTCGAGTGGCAACAGGAGCTCGATCGTCTGGATGGACCGGTGGATCGTGAACTTTGGGGTTATCCGCCACAGACGGTCAATGCGTCCTACAATCCGCTGCTCAATCAGATCACCTTCCCGGCGGGCATTCTGCAGCCGCCATTCTTCGATCCGAATGCTGATCCTGCGGTCAATTACGGCGCTATCGGCGGCGTGATCGGTCACGAGATTGGCCACGGCTTTGACGATCAGGGGCGTCGCTTTGACGAGACTGGGAAGATCCGTGACTGGTGGACCGAAGCCTCTGATGAAGCCTTCTCCAAGCGCTCGGGCCGACTGATCGAGCAGTACAGCGGTTATTCGCCCGTGGATGGCATGACTATTGATGGTGAACTGACTCTGGGCGAGAATATCGGTGACCTTGGCGGACTGGAAATGGCCTACTCAGCCTATCAGCGTCACAAGGAACAACATGGTGAGCCGCCGGTTCTGGACGGATTCACAGGCGATCAACGGTTTTTCATGTCCTGGGCGCAAGTCTGGCGAGCTAAATACCGTGATGAAGCCATGCGTCAGCAACTGCTGACCGGTCCGCACAGCCCTCCGGAATATCGGATCAACGGCGTGGTCCGCAATATCGCAGCCTGGTACACCGCATTTGATGTCGACCAATCGAATGAACTGTATCTGCCAGTCGAGGATCGAGTTTCCATCTGGTAAACGGACCGATGTCTGATCAGAGCTACCTCAGCGGTGGCTCTTTTTTTAGAGTTTTTCAACCAGGAACCGACTCGATCCGAGCGCATGACTTGTCAAGCGCTCGTTTGCTGGTATGTTGTCGGCTCCGCTGAACTCAGGAACACCTCATGACCCGAACCTTGACCGTATGCCTGTCGCTGATGCTTTTCAGCGCATCGTTGCACGCCCGGGAGGGCATGTGGATGCCGCAGCAGCTTCCCGAAATTGCCGATGATCTGAAAGCCGCCGGATTGAAGCTCGATCCTTCCGACCTGACCGAGTTGACCGGATTTCCACTGGGTGCCGTGGTTAGCCTGGGCGGCTGCTCAGCGTCTTTCGTCTCGCCCAAAGGGCTGGTGGTGACTAATCACCACTGCGTCTATGGCAGCATTCAGTACAACACCACACCTGAGAACAATCTGTTGCAGAATGGATTTCTGGCAGCGTCACTGTCTGACGAAGTCCCAGCATCACCAGGATCTCGGGTGTACGTCACCGTCGGCGTCGACAACGTGACCAAGCAAGTCATCGATGAGAGGACCTCCAACCTGAACGGTCGCAAGCGTCTGAATGCGATCGAAAACAATGAAAAATCACTGGTTTCGGCCTGTGAGGCCGATGCGGGTCATCGCTGCGATGTCTACAGCTACTATGGTGGAGAATCCTACTATCTGATCAAGCGCATGGAAATTCGTGATGTACGTCTGGTCTATGCACCGCCCATGGGTGTGGGCAAGTATGGTGGCGACACTGATAACTGGATGTGGCCTCGGCATACCGGCGACTTCGGCTTTTACCGCGCCTACGTGGGCCCGGATGGTCGTCCAGCCGATTACAGCGATGCCAATATCCCCTTTCAGCCAGAACACGTCCTGACACTGGACACCGATGGTGTCGCTGCAGGCGATTTCGTCATGCTCGCTGGTTACCCGGGTCGAACCAATCGCCATAGGCTGCCATCAGAAATCGAATACACTTTTGGCTGGAGCTACCCGGCCTTTGTCAAACTGGCCGGAGACGCGCTGGCGATCGTCGGTGCCGAGACTGATGGCCGTGAAGATGCCGCCATCAAGTACGCCTCATTCATTGCCGGAGTCAACAACTACTACAAGAATCGTCAGGGCATGCTGGACAGTTACGCCAACTCGGACATGCTCGAGCGCAAGCAGGCACTGCAAACCGGTTTGAAAACCTGGGTGGATGGTGATCGCGACCGTCGCAAGACCTACGCGTCGGACATCAAGGCGATCGAATCACTGCTGACTGAGCGCGATGCGATCGCGCAACGCGAATATCATCTGGCATACGGCATGCCGACCTTGCTCGAGCAGGCGCAGATGCTGTACCGACTGTCAGTTGAGCGTGACAAACCCGATGCCGAACGCAAGGCCGGCTATCAGGATCGAGACATGCCCAGGATCAAGCAGCGTCTTGAGGCGCTGGAGAGGCGCTATGACCGTCAGGTGGATCAGGCGCTTTCTGCTCACTTCATGAACCAGTATCTGGCACAGCCAAAGAAAGATCGCGATGCAGCGCTGGATCGTGCCATGGGGCTGGAGTCAAACATGAGCGTTGAGGCACTCTCGGCCTTGATCGACCCTCTGTATGCGGGCAGCGAACTGGGTGATACCGAGGCTCGGCTGTCCTGGTTGAGCGCATCACGCAGCGATTTCCAGAGCAGTGACGATGCGATGATCAGTCTGGCCGTCAAGCTGTTTGATCGTGACATGAAGCGAGAAGCTCGCGACGAAGCCTTGAGTGGTGACATTCAGCAGGCCTATGCCGGCTACATGGCGGCGTTGAAAGTCTATCTGACCAGCCAGGGCGAAGCGGTTTATCCTGATGCCAACAGCACGCTCAGAATCACCTACGGCGAAGTGACGGGTCGTGATGCAGGTCTGACCGATGGCACCGCATGGACGCCATTCACCTCACTGCGCGGGGTGGTTGCCAAACACACCGGTGAAGGTGAATTCGATGCGCCTGATGCTCAGCTGGCTGCGATCGAGAATCAACAGTATGCCGGTTATGACCTGCCATCACTGAACAGTGTCCCAGTCAACTTCCTGGCCACCCTGGATATTACCGGGGGCAATTCAGGCTCTGCCGTGCTCAATGATCGTGCTGAACTGGTTGGCCTGGCCTTTGACGGCACGCTGGACTCGATCATCTCTGATTGGGACGTCAATGAAGCGCGCACTCGTTCAATCCAGGTGGACGTGCGTTACATGCTCTGGCAGATGGATGTCGTCGATCAGGCGCACGACCTGCTGCGTGAAATGGGCGTGACTCCCGCCTCGAGTCATTGATCTTGGGGACACCGCTCAGCATGTGCTGAGCGGTGTCCCCGTGAGACGCTTCCTCGCGCCAGCGATCAGACTGGTTTCAGTACCACATCAAAACGAAACAGCGCTGTCGCCTCAGCATCTTCGATGCTTTGTGCACGGGCGATCACGGCCTGTTGTTGGTCCACTGTCAGCGCCTTGAGCAAACGGTCTGGAGTGTTCAAGGGTTCATCTTCAAAATACATTTGAGTGGTGATCTCGTGATAGCCGCGTTGACTCACCTTGAAATGGATATGCGGTGGTCGGGTCCACTCATCACTGACCGGGTAGGCGCCTGGACGAATGGTGCGACAGCGGTATTCGCCGTTCTGATCTGTGCTCACGATGGCCCAACCTTGGAAATCGGGGTCCAGAGGAGCCGGATTGGGATCGCGCTGGTGACTGTAACGACCGTGTGTATTGGCCTGCCACAAATCAACCACGGCGTTGGTGAGTGGAGTACCGTCCGGATCCAGTACTTGCCCGGTGACGATGACGACCTCACCCTTTGCCTGATTCGAGTGACCCTCTATTCGAGTCAGATCGGCGTCCTTGTCGTTCTGTTTGATCGTGGGATAAAACGGCCCTTCGGTTTGTCCGGGCGTGATGACAAGTGCTGATGATGCTAGTCCGGGGAGGGCGACTCCGGCCATCAGGCAGGTTCCGAGAAAGTGTCTGCGGCTGCGTCGTTCTGTCATATCTAACTCCTCAATGAGTGGTCTGGTTGTAACCATCAGGTCATGAATGTGATGATCTCATCGGCCTGTGCCATGGCGTCCTGATAGCCCAGGTCGATCAGGCAGGTGGTGTATTCGCGCTCGAACAGCAGGTAGCTAGGCATCCGCCAGTCCTTGCCCCAGCCACCGATCACCTTGAGCAAGGTGCGAACACTGCGGGGAATGTTTTCGGCATGTTCTGCTGTGACTGCGCTCAGGTCTTGACTTGGTTTGATTTCCAGAGCCTCGATACAGCGAAGATTGCTGGCCGATCGTTGACCCTCGGGAATCAGAGCGAGGGTCTCATTGATGCGTTGCAAGCGAGACAGGTCGGCTCGGGTGGTGTCCATGAAGATCGTGTCCAGCAAATAACCGCCGAGTTCGCCTGCGGCGGGGTAATCGGGCAGCTTGGCAGGTTCGGGTATCGGCGTCTCATCACGCGTGCCGATGATTAGCAAGCGATTGGCTCCCAGATGAATAGCCGGCGAGAGTGGGGCGTTCATTCGGATGCCGCCGTCGCCATAGAATTGCTGGCCCAGACGTCGTGCCGGAAACAGAAAGGGCAGCGCGGCTGAGGCCAGAATGTGATCGACCGACAGGGTCGCTGAGACACCGGCCCGGCGATTTCGAGACCAGGGTTGCTGAGAGGCCTGTGCCTGGTAGAAACTGATGGCCCGTGCGGTGGAGTAGGCTGATGCATTGATGCACAGCGCATCGAGATCTCCGGCTTCAATGGCAGCGGGCAGTTGATGCAGATGCATTTCTCGTTCAAGCAGCCCCTCCAGAGGTGCGCTATCCAACAGTGATCGGGGGGCCGAGACACCACAGCGGCCGAATAACATGGCCGCGATACTGCGGGCCATGGTCTTGGTGATTGTCCACTGATCGGTTCGATAGATGCGATCACAGGTGAGATTGGACCAGAAGTACTCCAATCGCTTCAATCCTTGCTGAGGATCGGAGGCATAGCTCGCCATGACCGCCGCATTGATCGCTCCTGCTGAGGTCCCGCAAATCACTGGAAACGGGTTGCGAGGCTGTCCAAGCAACTCGAGAATTCCCTTGATGACGCCAACCTGATACGCCCCGCGAGCACCGCCGCCGGGAAGGACCAGCGCCGTCTTGTTGGTGGGCTCATTCATCGACCGACTGTGTCGATTTGTTCATCGGCTCGTGTGAATCCTGCACATCAGGGTGATCGTCTGGAAGTCGCTGGCTCAATGTAAACAGGTCGGGTCGGGCATAGTGTCCGCTGACATCCAGGTCATAGCGACTGCGGATGATATCGTCTTTGTCCACAGCCGCATGGATCAGGCCGGTTTGCTCATGCAGCGGTCCTGCCAGAATGTCACCGAAGGGCGAGACGATGACGCTGCCGCCCCGGATCAGAGGGGTATCAGCAGGCCAGTGATCCAGACTCAATCCAAGCACCTCGGCTGACGGTTGTACCTGACAAGCCGAAATCAGGAATTGCCGTCCTTCGCAGGCGATATGACGCATCGAGGCTTGCCAGACATCGCGGTCATCGACGGTAGGAGCACACCAGACATCAATGTCATATTGATACATGGCGGCACGATACAGCGGCATGTAGTTTTCCCAGCAGATGGCTGCCACAGTTCGGCCAGCACTCAGCTCGACAACCGGCATGTCGCCTGCCTCACCACGTCCCCAGATCAGGCGTTCACTGGCGGTGGGCACCAGCTTGCGATGCGTCGCTATGACGCCCTGGTTGGCAGAGATGAACACAGCGCTGCAGTACAGCGACGACCCTGCGCGTTCGATCACGCCAACCACCAGGTCCGTCTCACAGCGGCAAGCGAGCTGACACAAGCTTGCAATCTGCGGCCCATCGAGCTCAATCGCTTGCTGCCAGTAGGCCAGATACTGGTCTCTGCCAGCGGCGGTTCTGTAGCCGACGCGAGTGCCGAAATCAGAGCCCTTGGGATACCCGCCCAGCAGGGCTTCGGGCAGGACCAGCAGGTCGCAGTGGGCGTCTTTGATGTCCGATTCAAAACTGAGAACGTGCTCCAGCGTCGCTTGAGTCCCCTCCGGATGACTGCCCATCTGCAAGGCAGCCAGAATCATGTTCGCTGTCTGAGTCATGGACAGTAGTCTGCCACAGCTGTGGGGCCAGTGAAACTCGACCGCAATGGTCACCAGACCCAGACGACCGGATCCCACTGCTGAGCCTCAGACGCATCCCGTAGACTGCCGCATCTGTCCTGCCCAAGGGCTCTTGATGAATGACCTGACAACCGGTTCGATTATTCGCCATCTGCTTCAAACGGCGATCCCGATTGCTGGAGGCTCCCTTGCCAATACCCCCAGATAGATACCCGTTGACCGGACTCAGTGGTGGCCTCGAGTCGCAGTCTGGCGCCAGATACTCAAAATCGGGGTTCCATCGGGAGTCGAGTTTCTGCTGCTGTTCGTTCCGCTGGCCTTGTGGATGATGCAGACCGAGTGGTTTGAATATCGTCATCTGTGGCCGTTGTCCGTTGTCACAGTCCTCATCCAGTGTCTGGTCAGTCTGGTGCTTGCAAGGCAGCAGCTGGTGTCAATGAAGGTCTGAATCTGATCTGTTGACAGCAATTCACATTTGAACAGGGTAAGTGCACGGAGCACTTGTTACCATGAGACATGAGAATGATGCGAGCAGCCAAGTGATGCCAACCGTCCTGCTGATGGCGGTCCTGATGGCCGCGCCGGGTGAGTTGTTTCGTTGCCCCACAGCGGATGGTCATCTGCATGTTCAGGGTCAGCCCTGTCAGGATGCTCGGGAACAGCCATTCGAGATGGATTCTGTAGCATCCGATCCGGGCGCGTTAAGCGAATGGCTCAACAACTTGCAGTCTGATTCAGGCAGACAGGCAAGCCGTCAGACTGGCCGTAGTGGCAATCGTCCACAACGTGGTCTCAGCGTCAGACCAAACACTTTATCGGACACGCTGCTGCTGTCTCGCTTGGGACCCTTGCCCCGGACGGATCAGAATCTGGCCAGTTGTTCGATCCAGTTCTACCACTGCGCTGCACAGCCCGGAGACTTGATGGATGTCTGTGTCAGTCGGATTCCCCGCTGCACAGAACGCTCTGCTCAGGCCTGCTGTCAGAGTGTCTATATCGATCGTTTCGCGACACTCAGAGCCTCACGCTGGAGCCGACAATCGGCGACCCGAACGGCACTTCTGGGGGAATGATTCGCAGGCCTGATCAACCGTCAATCCCGTCGGTGTTCGAGTACCCATGCCTTGAACCGCTGACAGAATGCCTCCAGTCCCTCCTCAGTGACACTACTGATCACGATCCGGAACCAGCCGGTCTGTGCATGCCCAAAGCCATCGCCCGGGGTCAGGATGATTCCTGCCTGGTGGTACAGGCTTCGCCAGGCGGTCAGCTCCGATTCCACTGACTCATCCACCATGCAGGCATCGAGGCGGCACCAGACAAACAGACTGCCTCGTGAGTGCGAATAGTCAATGTCCAGCGAGCGCAGCAATGTCACGACTTGACCATAGGCGGACGTCAATCGCCGATTGGATATTGTCAGCCAGTCATCGATAAAGTCGTGATCGTCCAGTAGTTGGCCCAATAGCCATTGACTGTGGTTGGATACTTGATGAGGTGCATTGAGTATTTTCAAGGCGTCAATGAAGGCTGTATTGTGGGAATGGATCAGGCCCATCCGGAATCCCGAGACCCCCAGGTCCTTGGAAAATGAATACCACCAGTGGATATAGTCGCTGCGCCTGTGACCCATGATCGGCAAGACCGATTCGAAGGTTTGCTCGATGGGATAGTCATCACTGATCCGCGGATCGGAGGTATCAATCAAGGACAGCGCATACAGTTCATTGACCAGCAGATGCACACGTTTGTCGATACACCACTGAGCAATGGCATCGAGTTGATCTGCTTGATACAGCAGTCCGGTCGGATTATCCGGCTGAGTCAGGATCAGCATGCGCATGGGGTGAGGGGTGGCTGCCAATTCGGCGTGGCAGCGGTCCAGGTCCTGGCACCTCAGCGGTGACACACCCGTTGCCAAAAAGTCGTCATTCAACCGCAGGTCGTGTCGAATCACACCCGCTTTGTTGGACAGGTCAGGACGGTAAACGGGATAGGCTGGTGATGGAATGACCGCCGTGTCACCAGGGTTGGCCAGTGCCAGAGCGCTCAATTCAACGCCGGCCGTGGCTCCAGCGGTCAGAATCAGGCTGTCGGGGTCGATACTGACGTCGGCAATCTTGCGCTGGATGAACTGGGCCATTCGACAGCGCACGCTACGCTCACCCGCAGTGGATGTATAGTCGCTGATCCAATCTGGTGGCGGACATTGGGCCAGTTCTGTCAGGCGCGCCTTGAGTGTCGGCCAGTTCAGATTGTTCTCGGCGATATTCATGGCCAGAACGCCGGATGGGTTGTCAGCGGGGTGATACAGGTTACCCAGACTCTCAATGAGAAGGTCCAGATCAATACGAAGCTGGCTGTCGGCCAGACGTGCGCCGCGCCTGGACAGTGATGGGTATTTAGTCACAAAATCAATCCTTGTGAAGCTTGCACCAAACGCTGTCATATCTTCACCTGGACATCAAGCGCTTTGACGCCATGGGCAATTGCAGGACGGCTGGGTAGAGTAGGGGCTGGCAGGATTCGGTGATCAGTGCATGACGACATTACCCACTGAATCAGCACGGAGGCCGAGCCTCGCTGGGTAACAGCGACCCACAATATCACACAATGGCTGGTAGAAGATTGTCTCGGTAGGCCCCAGGCCCTGGACATTTTCCTGGGTCATCAACGCTCAGAAAGCGGATACGTTTGTGTTTCTGGGGGGGTGATGATGTGGTACGAGAATGTCTCCATGGCAGCCTGGGTTTATCTGGCGATGCATGGCAGCTATGGCGTGGTCTGGATGATCGAGGATCTGGCCTTTCCCGATCCAGGTTGGCAGAAGCGCATCACGATCGCTGGAGGCATCAATGCCTGGCTCGATATCCGCAACACCAAGAGTATCGAGCTCGGACTCACTAGTTCATACCCGGAATACTCTGAAGATGAAAAAAGGCGCGGGATGTGTCCCCGCGCCTTGCTCCTTGCTTACCTTGTGCCGGCTCTGTTACTGCGAACAGATACTGACATTGTCGATTCCACCCTCGATCAGATCACCAGGGCCGGAACCATCGCTGGTGCTGACACGGATCACCACGCTTGCGCCAGCTGGAATGGCCGCTGTTGCGGTTGCCCAGGCGGCTTGAGTACGGGTATCTCCAATGTTAACCAGTGAATTGAAGCTGCTACCGCCATTGGTCGAGTACTCCAGGCGGTAGTAGTCATTGTTGTCGTCCCCACTGTCTCGCTGACCATGGAACCAGTCGATTGACAAGGTCGATGCGGTATTAACCGCGATAGTAGGAGATCGAGCGATACACACTCCACCATCGACATCGGCGTTGCCAGCGCTTGTGTTGCTGGCGGTGAAGACGGCAAAGTTGTCGCCATCTGAAGCGCCACCGACCTGAGTGACCACACCAGAGGAAGTTTGCTGGGTTGGATTGCCGCGAGTATAGGTACCCGTTGAACAGTTGCTGGCGCCGTCGATTGTCCACCCATTGGAGCTGGTGAACGAATCTTCAAAGGAACAGCTGCCACCCGGTGGGGGTGTGCCACCATTCAGATAACCCATATAAAGCAGTAGATTAGGTGAACCATTGGGGTTGCTGACCGTGTTGCTGGTGGCATTGCTGACAATGGCATTGGTGACCGCAGCGACTGACGCAGATGGATTGTCATCCAGCGCCAGGGCTGCAACGCCTGCCACATGTGGGCTGGCCATGGAGGTTCCGCTGATGGTGTTGGTGCCACCGTTTAGCCAGGTCGAGGTAATGCTCGAGCCAGGTGCGAAGACATCCACACAGCTGCCCCAGTTGGAGAAGCCGGACCGTGAGTCACTGGAGGTTGTAGAGGCGACTGTGATGGCTGCAGGAGCACTGGCCGGCGAGGTGTTGCAAGCATTGGCATTGCTATTGCCTGCTGCAACCGCGACCACGATACCGTTGTTCACCATCTGTTGGACCAGGTTATTGGACGTTGATGAAAAGGGTCCACCCAGGCTCATGTTGACCACTGCAGGCAGTTGGGCATTGTTGATAACCCAGTTCATGCCAGCAATGATGTTGGAGGTCGCGGTAGAACCGGAGCAACCGAACACGCGAACAGCCCAAGCGGTTGAGTTCTTGGCGACTCCCCAGGTGGAACTGGAGGTTGTGCCAGCGACATGCGTGCCGTGACCATTGCAATCATTGCCGTTGCGGCCATCACCCATGGCATCGAAGCCGAACTGGATTCGACCACCAAAGTTCGGATGATCCAGGTCAATGCCGGTATCGATGATGTAGACGTTGACTCCTGTACCGTTCTGATCTGAATCGTAGAGGTCATCCAGCGGCAAGCTGCGTTGATCAATTCGATCCAGACCCCAGGTCGGGTTGTTCTGCACCGCGACCAGCGTGGATATGGTGTCTTCCTCGATGTACTTGACTGCCGGGTTGGCCAGCAAGCTGCCGATTTCTGTCGGGTCCATCTTCACCGCAAAACCAGCCAGAGCTCCAGAATACTTCTGGCTGATCTTGGCATCGCTTCGGAAGGTCAGATTATCTGTGAATTGATTCACAAAGGCTTCGGAGCTCATCGCCCTCTGGGCAGAGTTTTCCTGATCCAGGATGACGATGTACTGACCAGGAATGACCTTCTTTCGATCTGGACTTGAAAAATAGCGGCTGGAGTTTTGCACCATCTGGGACTTCTGGGCCTCGGTGCTTAACTGAATGTCCTGTCCGGTCGCCATTGCAGGCGCACTCAACAGGATACTGGCGGCCACTGCTGAGCTGAGCGCCCAGGGTGACAGGGCACGACGGCCCGCTCGACGGTTAAGTCGATTCAAATCGTTCATTATGTCTTCTCCCTCAAGAATGTTGTGACGTCAGTTTCCGCTTCAGATTCCGATATTTGAATGATCGGTTGCTGAACACATACGCTCGGTACTGACCGTATTTAATCTAGACCAGTTGATGACGGCGTGCAAATGCTGCTCGCAGAGTGATTTCCAGGCAGCGTCAGAACGAGAATGAAAAATCTAGTCTGGTTATAAACGGAGCAATAAAATATTAATAAATAATAAATTCAGAAATAATATTTCTACTATTTATCAACTATACTTACACTGAACATCACGATATATCCATAAATAGCTGATACTGTTGAATATAAAATATATGTCAGGCTAAATAGTTTAAATTGTGACCAAAATCGCCTAATTCGTGCCCAGTCGTGGGTGATCAGGATCATCTTTTGCCTTTGTTCGGGATTTTTGACATAAAAAAACCCGGCCTGAGCCGGGATTTTTGTCAACCGTGTTTGACCCTGATGTCAGGTCATCAGGATGCTTCGTCGCGTGCCTTGGCTTCCTTGATGATGTCTTCGGCAATCGCTTTGCCCACGGCAGTGTAGTGCGAAAATTCCATCGAGAACTGGCCACGACCGGAGGTCATGGTTCTGAGGTCACCGATGTACCCGAACATTTCAGCTAGCGGGACGTCTGCCTTGATTTTGGCACCCGTCGGGCCGGTCTCCTGTGACTTGATCATGCCACGGCGACGATTGAGGTCACCAATCACATCACCGAGATGAGCATCAGGTGCGAACACATCAACCTTCATGATCGGCTCGATGATTTGAGCGCCGGCTTTTGGGATCGTCTGACGATAGGCTGCACGTGCAGCCAGTTCGAAGGCGATGGCAGATGAGTCAACCGCGTGGAATGCCCCATCGGTCAGCGTGACCTTGAAGTCCATCATCGGATAGCCCGCCAGGACACCCTTGTCACGGCTCATGTTGAAGCCTTTCTGTACAGCAGGCCAGAATTCCTTCGGCACGTTGCCGCCGGTCACCTTTGATACGAACTCGAAACCAGTGCCAGGTTCGCCAGGCTCGATGGTGTAGTCGATCCTGCCGTACTGACCTGAACCACCCGACTGTTTCTTGTGCGTGTAGCTGTCTTCAACAACCTTGGTGATGGTTTCTCGGTAGGCGACCTGAGGTTTGCCCACTTCGACTTCCACACCGTGGGTGCGCTTCATGATGTCGATCTTGATATCCAGGTGGAGTTCGCCCATACCCTTGAGGATGGTCTCTCCACTGTCCTCGTCGGTTTCGACATGGAAGGAGGGGTCTTCGGCCAACATCTTGCCCAGAGCAACACCCATTTTCTGGGACGCAGCCTTGTCCTTGGGGCTCACGGCGATCGAGATGACCGGATCCGGGAAGACCATCGGTTCAAGCGTGGCAGGATGATCAGGATCACAGAGTGTGTGGCCGGTTTGAACATTCTTCATGCCCAGTACAGCAACAATGTCACCGGCCTGTGCAGATTCCAGCTCCTGACGTGTGTCAGCATGCATTTCCACAATTCGACCAATTCGTTCGGTCTTGCCGGTAAAGGTATTAAGAACATTCGTTCCCTTCTCTATGCGACCTGAGTAGATTCGTATGAAGGTCAGAGCGCCATAACGGTCATCCATGATTTTGAAAGCCAGGGCACGCAGCGGACTATCGATGCTGACCGTGGCCACTTCACCGGTTTCATTGCCTTCCATATCGACTTCAGGCTGAGGCTTGACTTCGGTGGGGTTTGGCAGGTAATCAACGACCGCGTTGAGAACCAGTTGTACGCCCTTGTTCTTGAACGCCGAACCACAGTAAGTGGGGAAGAAGTCCAGATTGATCGTACCCTTGCGGGTACAGCGCTTGAGGGTATCGATGTCCGGCTCCTCGCCGTCCAGATACTTCTCCATGGCGTCGTCATCCTGCTCGAGAACTCTTTCGACCAGCTTCACGCGCCATTCTTCAACCAGATCAACCATGTCTTCAGGCACGTCTTTTTCTTCGTAGGCCAGAGGATCGTTGGAATCATCCCAGATCCACGCCTTGCGAGTGAGCAAATCAACCACGCCCGAGAACTCGTCCTCTTCGCCAATGGGCAGGGTCATCGCTACTGGGATCGCGCCCAGTACTTCTTCCACCTGCTTGATGACGCGATAGAAATCGGCGCCAACACGGTCGAGTTTGTTGACGAAGATGATGCGAGAGACTTCTGAATCGTTCGCATAGCGCCAATTGGTTTCGGACTGTGGCTCAACGCCGCCCGACCCACAAAAGACGCCGACGCCGCCATCCAGTACTTTCAGTGAACGATAGACTTCAATGGTAAAGTCAACGTGTCCCGGGGTGTCGATGATGTTCAGACGATGACCATCCCATTCACAGCTGGTTGCAGCCGACTGAATGGTAATGCCGCGCTCGCGCTCCTGATCCATAAAGTCGGTCGTGGCTTCGCCGTCGTGTACTTCACCGATTTTGTGAATCTTCCCGGTCAGGCTGAGAATTCGCTCGGTTGTTGTTGTTTTGCCGGCATCGACGTGGGCGAAGATACCAATGTTGCGGTACTTGGTTAAGTCAGTCATCATCTTTCTCTGAGTGTCTGTATCACGGCGTGACCGTGATGGTTCATGTCAGGGCTTAATGGCCACCCATGCGGGCAATTACAGCCCTGTTCGCGCAGCCAATTAGCCTTGACAGACGATTGACCGCAGTCAGCCGAACATGCCTCGCTGTACCCGAGCATGATCGGCTGTCAGTTCAGAACTGACGCCGAAATTCAAGCGTTGGGGAGTATTCAGCAGGATTGCCTGGCTGCAGCCAGTGCTTCATCGCAGCATTCCAGGTTGCCTACATAAGGTGACCTGGCCAGCGATCAAGCGCGGCATTGTAACAAAAAACCAGACACGAATGTACTAATTATTCCAGTCGATTGCTCGCGACGGGTCAGCGCCAATCGGTGCGTGAATCGGGCGTTGATTGCGGCCGACCAGCAGGTAGGACAGAAGACCATCGGGGACAAGGATTCATGACCACTGATCACACTGTGATTCACGGCATCAAGCAATGCGACACCTGTCGAAAGGCGCTGGCCTGGTTGACGGCCAATCAGGTGCCTCATAGATTCTTCGACCTGCGTGCTGACCCACTGAGCACCGCGATGATTGAGACGTGGCTTGAACAGCTCTCTACCCTGACCCTGCTTAATCGCCGCAGCACAACCTGGCGGCAGTTGACTGATCAGGAGAAGGCCAGTGAGAATGTCGTTGCACTGCTGTTGGCCAATCCGACCCTGATCAAGCGTCCGCTGCTGTCGCACCAGGGACACTATCGAATCGGTTTCAAGGCGGAGGAATGGGCCACGTTTCTGGGTATTGGCGCCTGATCATCGCTGCCATTTTATTTCGGTTATTCTTTCATGCTGTACTGATCCAAAGCAGAACCTGGGGAGCCTCTGAATAAGTCTTAAGCGGATTGGATTGAGATGGCAAATACGTCCGATCAAGGCGCATGAATCGAGTCATAGTGGTGCTATGG
>QIKT01000015.1 GCA_003233095.1 Oceanospirillales bacterium
CTCAATGGCGTGTCGGCCAGACTCTGCGTCTGGTGGCTCCGCATCAGGATGTCAATGACACGCTGGTTATGGTGGCCACCTGGTTGCTATGCGGGCTATTCACAGGGTTGCTGCTGGCCTGGTGGATGGCCGAACACTTCGCACTTTCCCCGGACCTGACGGGACTGCTGGGTGCCATCATGGGTTTGACCCTGGCCGTTCGAATCAGCCGTCACCATCGCCGAAACAGAGCCACCTCGCCTCTGGACTGGCAAGACGACCCAGGTGACTCAGTCTCACTGGATTGAGCGATCACTTTTTGCAGTCAACAGCAGTACCGCGGAACGGATTGGTTGTGGTATCATTACTGATTGCCCCAAAGGCAATCTGGGCGTTGATGCCAGCACACTACCACCGGTATCGACGGTGGTTTTTTTTGTCGTCATTTGTCTTCCCTTTCTGGAATTGACCAACAATCTGAACAGCATGAGTCACGATCAGTCATACATTCGAAATTTTTCCATCATTGCCCACGTGGATCATGGTAAATCGACCATTGCGGATCGATTCATTCAGGTCTGTGGCGGACTCTCGGAACGAGAGATGGACAAGCAGGTTCTCGATTCGATGGATATCGAGCGAGAGCGTGGCATTACCATCAAGGCACAGAGCGTGTCACTGAACTATAAGGCCAGTGATGGCAAGGCCTATCAGCTCAACTTCATTGATACTCCGGGTCACGTCGATTTTTCCTATGAAGTGTCCCGCTCTCTGGTTGCGTGTGAAGGGGCTCTGCTGGTGGTTGATGCTGCTCAGGGCGTCGAGGCGCAAAGTGTGGCCAACTGCTACACCGCCGTTGAACAGGGCCTGGAAGTATTGCCGGTTCTGAACAAGATTGATTTGCCCTCAGCCGATCCGGAGCGCGTCAAGGAAGAAATCGAAAACGTGATTGGTATTGAAGCCGCCGATGCCCTGGAAGTCAGTGCCAAGACCGGGCAGGGCATTGCCGAGGTTCTCGATGCGTTGGTCAAATCGATTCCTGCGCCGTCTGGCGATCCTGATGCACCACTTCGGGCGTTGATCGTCGATTCGTGGTTTGACAACTATCTGGGCGTCGTATCCCTGATCCGCGTGGTCGACGGCAGTCTGAGCAAAGGTGAGAAGATCACCATGATGTCCACCGGTATGTCTCATCAGGCCGATCGTCTGGGTATCTTCACTCCCAAACGAGTAGACAGGACTGTGCTGCGGGCAGGAGAAGTCGGTTTCGTCACGGCGTCGGTCAAGGATATTCACGGCGCGCCGGTCGGCGATACCATTACGGCAACCAAGTCTCCGGCCGAGGAAGCACTTCCCGGATTCAAGGAAGTACAACCGCGCGTGTTCGCTGGCATGTTCCCGACTGAAGCCGAAGACTATCCATCACTGCGAGAAGCGTTGGAAAAGCTCCAGCTGAATGATTCGGCGCTGAAGTTCGAACCTGAAGTCTCCGACGCTCTGGGTTTCGGTTTTCGCTGCGGATTTCTCGGCATGCTGCATATGGAAATCATCCAGGAGCGGCTTGAGCGAGAGCATGACATCGATCTGGTGACCACCGCCCCCACGGTGATCTATCAGATCGAAACCATTGACGGGGAAACCATTCTGCTCGATAACCCGGCCAAGATGCCGGAAACCAACAAGATCAAGGCGTTTCGCGAACCGCTGATTCTGGCCAATCTTCTGCTCCCGCAAGATTATGTTGGGCCGGTGATTGGATTGTGCGAGGAAAAGCGTGGTGTTCAGAAGGATATGCAGTACCTGGGCAATCAGGTCTCGATTCAGTATGAATTGCCTCTGAGTGAAGTAGTGCTGGATTTTTTCGATCGACTCAAATCGGTCAGCCGGGGTTATGCCTCGTTCGATTACGAATTCCTGCGCTTTGAAGAGGGCAAATTTTCTCGCCTTGATATTTTGATCAACACCGAAAAGGTCGATGCTCTGTCATCCATTGTTCACTCCGATTTTGCCAGGCCGCGTGGTCGTGATCTGGTAGAACGGCTCAAGGAGCTGATTCCTCGCCAAATGTTCGACATTGCCATTCAAGCTGCGACCGGATCACAAATTCTGGCGCGAAGCTCGATCAAGGCGCTGCGCAAGAACGTCACGGCAAAATGCTATGGCGGCGATGTCAGCCGCAAACGCAAGCTGCTCGAAAAACAGAAAGCTGGCAAGAAACGCATGAAACAGGTTGGACGTGTACACGTTCCGCAAGAAGCGTTTCTGGCAGTACTGAAAGTCGACAAATCCTGAGGAATAGACGATGCATTTCAACCTCGCATTGATCCTGGTGGTCATCACACTGATTGCAGGGCTGATAACCCTGTATGACAAGTTGTTTCTGGAACGAGCGCGTAAAGAGCGTCTAGGCACCTCGTTGATGGATCGAAAACAACGCAAGGAGATGCTTCGGGCTGCTGAGCCTGTGGTGGTCGAATATGCAAAATCGTTCTTTCCAATTCTGCTTGGGGTGCTGATCATTCGTTCTTTTGTGTACGAGCCGTTTCGAATCCCGTCTGCCTCGATGGTCCCGACGCTATACATTGGTGATCTGATCCTGGTTAACAAATTCGTCTATGGCGTTCGATTACCAGTGACCAATACCAAGATTACCGAAGGTAGTGATCCTGAACGTGGCGATGTGATTGTCTTTCGGTACCCTGATGATGAACGGATCAACTACATTAAACGAGTTGTTGGCATCCCGGGAGACCGAATCTCCCTCAGAAACAACGAATTGATGATCAATGGCAAACCGGTGTCTTATGACGTGATTGGGGTGTTTACCGGAACCAGGGAACAAGTGGGCTACACGCATCGTCTGGAGTCGTTGCCCGATGGAGGATCGCATGAATTGTTACTCAGCCCGAACCTGAACGACGGATCACCGAACATGGCCGAACGGGTCGTGCCCGAGGGGCATTATTTTGTATTGGGTGATAATCGGGATCATTCCAAAGATGGGCGGATCTGGGGCTTCGTGCCTGAAGATAATCTGGTGGGGCGCGCTTCTGTGATCTGGATGCGACTGTCGACCTCGGATTGGGATAGAATTGGAACCGTCATTGAATGATACTCACTCTCTGAGATCATCGGTATGTTCTGGTTCGAACAGTACAAAAAGGAGACTAGCAATGAAACTTCCTAACAAGCAGGGTGGATTGACATTCATCGGATTCCTTATCGTCATGGCCATCGCGGTGTTCTGTGTGATCATTGGAGCAAAGCTCTTTCCGGTCTATCAGGAATATTATTCGGTTGTCAGTGCCATGAAACAGGTCGCCATTCAGCCGAATGTTACAGCGACCACTCCGGCCAAGATCAAGGAAATGTTGGATAAACGCCTCTATACCAGCTATGTCGCCTCGGTCAAGAAGGTCCACATGACAGTGAGCCGCACCAAGACAGGTCTTGAACTGAACGTCGCCTATGAAGTGCGCAAAACGCTGATGTTCAACCTGGATTTTGTCGCGGTATTTGACAAAACAGTGCCCCTGAACTGATTCGATGCTTCCGAACTCGCTGCCCGGATATGACTTCACAGGCCCGGAGCTGCTGAAGCAGGCACTGACCCATCGCAGTGCCAGCAAGCACAACAATGAACGATTGGAGTTCATAGGTGACGGGATCCTCAACTTTATCATTGCCGATGCCCTGTATCGACAGTTCGAGTCGGCCAACGAAGGTGATCTGAGCCGCTTGAGAGCCCGTCTGGTCCGAGGAACCACCTTGGCCAATGTGGCACGTGAAATGTCACTTGGGCCCCACCTGATCATGGGTTCAGGGGAGATGAAGAGCGGCGGAGAGCGGCGATCATCGATCCTCGCCGATACCTTCGAAGCCATTGTCGGAGCCATCTATCTTGATGGGGGCTTTGATGCCTGTCAGACCTATGTGCTGAACCAGTTCCAAGAGCGCCTGGAGACCTTGCCACCGGCTGAGGAACTCAAGGACGCCAAGACTCGATTGCAGGAATACCTGCAATCACGCCAGCATCCTTTGCCCGAGTATGAGCTGATTGCTGCAAGTGGTCAGGATCACAACAAGCAGTTCACCGTCAGCTGCGAAATTGATGTGCTGTTGATCAGCACCCAGGCCACAGCCAGCAGCCGTAGAAAGTCGGAGCAGGCTGCAGCCATGATGGCACTGCAACAGATTCTGGGAGAGCCGGAATGACCGACCCAACCGATCCCCCGAACAATCAACGATGTGGTTATGTATCCATCGTTGGCAGGCCTAACGTGGGCAAGTCGACGCTGATGAATGCGGTGATTGGTCAGAAAATTTCTATTACAGCTCCCAAGCCACAAACCACGCGTCATCAGATCATGGGCGTACACACCACCGATGAAGGTCAGATCGTCTTCATTGACACGCCGGGGATTCACCTGAACCCGAAACGCGCGATCAACCGCTTCATGAATCGTGCAGCGACCGCGTTGTTTCATGATGTCGCTCTGATCTGCTGGGTAGTCGACGCCACACGCTACAGCGCCGAAGACGAGAACCTCTGTCAGATGCTGCAGAAGGTAGAGCGTCCGGTGATCTGTGTGATCAACAAGATTGATCAAATCCGCAACAAGGAAGATTTGCTGCCTATGGCTCAGCGGCTCAATGAGTCTCTGAACCCTGATCATACGGTCATGGTCTCGGCGATCAAGTCTCGCGGAACAGACGATCTGGCTTTGCTGCTGATGCGTAAATTACCGTTTTCTCAGCCTTTTTTCGATGAAGACACACTCACCGACCGCTCTGAGCGATTTCTGGCGGCTGAGTTCATCCGTGAACAACTGACTCGCAAGCTGCATCAGGAGTTGCCCTACGCAACCACTGTCACTATTGAAGAGTTCATTCAGGATGGCGCGCTAAAGCGGATCACGGCCTGTATCTGGGTCGAACGTCAGTCACAGAAAGGTATTGTGATTGGCAAACAGGGTGCGACCTTGAAAATGATCGGCAGTGATGCTCGTCGAGAACTGGAACCGCTGTTAGGCAGCAAGATCTTTCTGCAATTGTGGGTCAAGGTGAAGGACGGTTGGTCAGACGACGAACGAGCGCTCGGCAGTTTTGGATACAATGAGTCATCAATTGGCTGATTGGCGGTGAGAGTCAGTCTGACCCCGGGTATTGTGCTGCATCAACGAGCGTTTCAGGATCATCACAGCATCATCGACTGCCTGACACTGGAACACGGTCGGATCAGCCTGATGGCCCGTGGTCTTCGTGGAAAGTCATCTCGGCGAGCGGGAATCATACAACCGTTCTGCGAGCTGCTGCTGAGTTTTTCAGGTCGTGGTGACTTGCCACTTCTAGGAGCCGTCGAACCGCAGGGTCCAGGTAGGCCTCAGCTGCAGGGAACACGACTGCTGTCGGCCTTGTATCTGAATGAATTGATTCTCAAGCTGCTGCCGCCGCTTGACCCGCATCCCTTGATCTACCGTCACTACTTGAGTACCGTGACCCAGCTGCCCGATTGCCATATTGGCGACACCTTGCGATTGTTTGAACTGACCTTGCTCAACGAGATGGGATATGGCCCGGTTCTGGACTACGACACTGAGGGTGAAGCGCTTGACGCTGATGCGCTGTACCAGATTGACCCGGAACGTGAGCCCCGACGAATACACTCGGTGATGAAGCAGGACGATCAGGTGCACGGCGCCACGCTGATCGCGCTTCAATCAGGCGCATTCAACAGCCACCGTGATCGACTCGAATCGCGTCGATTGATGGGACTGATGATCGACCATTATCTGGATGGGTCACCCTTGAAAACCCGCGCCATGCTGAAGAACTTTCATGACACACAACGCTGAACACTCCCTGATGCTGGGAGTCAATATCGATCATGTTGCCACACTTCGTCAGGCCCGTGGATCGCGATATCCTGACCCGATTCACGCAGCAGCCATTGCCGAACAGTCTGGTGCTGACCTGATCACGGTCCATCTTCGTGAGGATCGTCGTCATATACAGGATCGGGATCTGCGCCTTCTTCGAGAAACCCTGCAAACGCGCATGAACCTTGAATGTGCGGTCACCGCGGAGATGCTCGCGATTGCCTGCAACACCGCTCCAGAGGACGTCTGCCTAGTGCCTGAAAAACGCGAAGAGGTCACCACAGAAGGTGGGCTGGACGTGAGGACTCATCACGAGTCGGTCAGGGATGCGGTTTCACAGCTGTCTGATGCAGGCATCCGTGTCTCCTTGTTCATTGATCCGGACAAGGACCAGATCGACCATGCCGTGGCGTCTGGGGCCCCCGTCGTGGAACTGCACACCGGTGCTTATGCTGAGGCTCGTGGATCGGCGCAGCAGCGTGAACTGGCCCGATTGATCGAGGCTGCCAAGCATGCCCGCGCATCGGGCCTGGTCGTCAACGCCGGTCACGGTCTGACCCGCCACAATCTGGCCCCAGTGGCGAAAATTGTGGAGGTTGTCGAGTTGAATATCGGTCACGCACTGATCAGTGATGCAGTGTTCATGGGATTGCCAGCCGCAGTGGCCGAGTATCGCCAGAGGATGCTGGATGCCCGTCAGTCGCTTGGAGGTGACTTATGATGATGCGTGCGGTGCAGTGTCACCAGTTCGATGGGATTGAGGGTCTGACGATCGACCAAATCTCGCGTCCAGATCCCAAAGACCATGAGGTGTTGATCGAAGTGGATCATGCCGGCTTGAATTTCCCCGACTTGCTGGCCATCCAGGGGCTGTATCAGATCAAGGCCAGCTTGCCATTCACGCCAGGGGTAGAAGTGGCTGGAACGATTGTGTCTACTGGCGCTGGCGTCACGCGTTTGAAAGCAAGGCAGCGCGTGCTGGCGGTGGTACAGCACGGTGGTCTGGCCGAGTATTGTTGTGCGCCCGAATCGTCAGTTGTGCCGATTCCGGATCAGTTGCCAATGGCTCAAGCCGCTGGACTGGCCATCACCTGCGGCACGGCACTGCATGCCTTGTCTGGTCTGGCGGGTCTTGATGAGAGCAGCACGCTACTGGTGCTGGGTGCAGCAGGCGGTGTGGGGACTGCGGCGGTGAGTATTGCTCGATGTTTGGGTGCACGGGTGATTGCCGCGGCCAGCACCGATGACAAGCTGGCCTTTGCTCGCAAGGCGGGTGCTGATGAATTGATCCACACCGAGCGCGACTCTATCGGTGATCGAATCAAGGTGCTGGCGCCCGAGGGTGTGAATGTCGTCTTTGACCCGGTGGGTGGCTCTCAAGCCATCGATGCGCTGAAATCTCTGGCCTGGCAGGGTCGCTATCTGGTGATCGGCTTTGCCTCGGGCGACATTCCATCCATCCCTGCCAATCAGTTGCTGCTGCGCGAAGCGACTGTGCAAGGGGTCTGGTGGGGACAGTGGTTGGGTAGAAATCCAGCTGGAGGTGCCGCCGACTTCATGCGGCTGATGCGATGGATCGGTGAGGGTCGGTTGACGCTTCCAGAGCCGGAAATCATCTCACTGGATGAGGTTCAGTCCGGATTCGAACGTATTCAAAATCGTCAGGTTACCGGCAAGGTGGTCATACGGATCGGTCAATAACAGCGACGTCTCAGAGCGCCCGGATCAGGCTGTCGAATTGTCCTGGAGATACGTCTGCAAGTCGTTCGATTCGCTGCAAAACTGTGCAAAGTATCGTCGTGACTGCATGCCATCGGCCTGAGTCAAGCTTAGTTCAAGTGCCGCACAGGTCTGTTGAATGGGTCGTGCCCCGCAGTAGGCTGCCGATCCTCTGATCTTGTGCACCAGTTCTCTGGCCGAATCATACTCCCCCTGGTGGATATGCGACTCGATGATGGGTTCGAATCGAGTCAGTTCGCTGGCGAACATGACGGTCAGTTTTTCGACCAGGGCCCGGTTGCCTCCTGCGGCCGAGAGGGCAGCCTGACGGTCAATCGGCATCGTCGCCTGATCGTGTATCGGCAACTCCTGAGTGCTCGGTTGCCTGAGCACCTTCTCCAGTGTGTTGATGCTGTCCAGAAGGGTCTGTCGGCTGATTGGCTTGGACAGATAGTTGTTGAATCCCAATTGAAACAGGTCGGTTTGCTGCTGAATCTGAAGATCGGCAGTCAGCGCGATGATAGCCGTTTCTTCCATGCTGAATCCGGGCAACTGACGAATGATGGTCGTTGCCTCGATGCCATCAATCTCCGGCATGCGAATATCCATCAGGATCAACTCGAAATGCTTTGACCGACAGGCCCGGATGGCCTGTTCACCATTGATGACCTCGGTGGTCTGATGAGTGGTGTCTTCAAGCACCCCAATCAGAAATTGTCGATTAATGTCATTGTCATCAGCGATCAAAATCTGCATGATTCAGGTATGAAACCCTTTGTTGCCCTGATGGCCACTCTAGCAGTTTTGCCCCAGACGGCAAAGCCTGTCACCATCACCACGACAATGCAGCAGATTGAGCATCAGGGCTTGCTGATCGAAGACCTCTCGATGCGGGTCACCCAATCTGAGCAACTGATCAACTCGGTGACCGCATCCATTCGGTCATTGACTGATACGGCCAGCGACATCACGCTCTCCGATATTCGTTATCAGTGTGCTGATCACCTCATTAGTGAAAGTCTGTTGTCCTGTTCACATGCCGAATTCAGCGCGACATCATCGCTTTGGCCAGATCGCCTGGAAGGCATTGCAGAATGGAGCCTGGATCGGCCTCGAGATAACTTGTCGTTCGCGTTGACGCTGCCGATGCTGGGCGGCAAGGCTCAAGTGACTGGTAGGGCCCAGGGAGATGATCTGGATATTCGGATCACGCTGGATCAACTGAGTCTGGAAGTTCTGGCTCGTCAATTCATGCCTACGTTACTGGATGATTCAGATCAACTCGGTGGCGAATTGTCGGCTATCGTCGATGTGATGTTCACAGACGCAGATACCCTCTCTGCTCCGCAGCTTGTCGGAGAGTATTCGGTCTCAGGACTCTCCGCCGATGTTCAGCAGGGCAGCTACGCGGCTGCTGAACTGATGATTGATGGTGGTTTTCATTGGACCCTCGATCCTGTTTCATCCCGCTTGAACATCAGTACAGCAATTCGTTCAGGTGAGTTGCTTGCCGGGCCTGTCTATCTGGATTTTTCTGCCATCCCAGGTCTGAATGTTGTGTCAGAATTATTCTTGAGCGATGCGCTGAGTCCGAGCCAAATCGATTTGACGGTGCGAGATGAGGATGCCTTGAATCTTCAGGCGTCCATCACACTGGCCGCTGATCTGAGTCTCGAACGGGTTGCCGTGACCATTGAACAGCTCTCCCTGGCCGAGGGCTTTGATCGATATCTCAAAGGGTTGCTGGAACCCTCGGGATGGCACACCATTAACCCGCAGGGAGACCTGAACGGGGAATTACTTCTGGTTGGGCAATCACTGGAACAGCTGACGTTGGCTGTGACTGAAGTATCGCTTCTTGATGATAAAAACAGAATAGAATTCAGTAATCTGAACGGCATTGTTGACTACAGTGTGAGTGGTGACTCCAGCGACTCCTGGTTATCCTGGGGTCAGGCCAGCGTCTATCAGATGTCGATAGGCACTGCTCGCGCGGAATTCTTTACCGGCGGGCAGATGTTTCAGCTGCTCAAACCACTGACCTTGCCCATCTTTGACGGTAGCCTCAACGTATCCGAACTGCTGGTCACCGATCTGCGTAGCGATGAGGTCCGGGTTGACTTCAACGCCAGACTCGAGCCGATTTCAATGCGAGACATCACCCGAGCACTGCAATGGCCGGAGTTTTCCGGAACCGTCTCCGGCACGATCCCAGGCGTTACTCTCAGCGGTGACATGTTCGAGGTGGCAGGTGATATCGATCTGAATGTATTTGGCGGACTGATTCGCATCAGTGATCTGGAGATCGAACGGTTATTTGGTGTCTTGCCGTCACTGTCGGCCACGATCGGCTTGGACGATCTGGATCTCCAGCAGGTGACCGGGACCTTTTCCTTTGGCGAGATTCAGGGGCGTCTCGATGGCCACGTCAATGACCTGAGATTGTTGAACTGGTCACCGGTCGCTTTTGATCTGGAATTGATGACGCCGGAAAAAACACAGGGTCGCGATCTGGGAGAGCAGCGCATTTCGCAGCGAGCCATCAACAATATTTCAAGCATCGGTGGTGGCGCCGCTATCTTGTCGAATACTGTGATGCGCTTTTTTGACGATTTTTCCTATCGGCGTCTGGGTATCCGCTGTCGGCTGTTCAATCATGTCTGCCGAATGAGCGGGATTGAACCGGCTGAACGAGGCTATTATCTGATCAAGGGTGCCGGATTGCCGCGCATCAACATCATTGGATACTCCAGTGAGGTCAATTGGCCACAGTTGATTTCCAGGTTACAGGCAGCAACTCGCACCGGCCCGGCCAGTGTCAACTAGGGAGCCTCTGAACAAGTCGTGATCGGCTGTCTTGAGCATGAAATACGCCCGCTCGGCGTTGCATGAGCTGAGCCATAGCACCACTATGACTTGGTTCATGCACCTTGATCGGACGTATTTGCCATCTCAATCCAATCCGCTTAAGACTTATTCAGAGGCTCCCTGGCTCCCTGGCTGCATGGGTGCAACAACTGTGCATCCGAACTGAGTTGCATAATGAGTATGACAACAATGCAGACACGAATTTGATCCTTCCACGGTCGTTCATTTCGATTCCGCGAATGAACGTCCACAATCAGGGGTCAGGGGTGACCGGTGATCCCAGGCAGTCGAGCGCTTCGGTTTTCCAGACAATGGGTTCCCAGTAGTCATCCTGATCAGCCTGATTCTTGATCGAGTACAACAGTTTTGCACCCAGATAGTAGACCTGACCATTATCGACAGTCACCGTCAGTTCCTTCGACGGGCGGCTGCTCGTAAAGCGAGTGTGTTTGCTGCGCAGCTCATAGTGCGGGATGTAATCCTGTAACCGCACTCGGTAGGTTCCGGGAGTCAGATAAACCACCTCTCGTTGCCTGATCTCATTGGCCGTGGTATTGATGCCGGTGATGACCACCGGAAAGATGTCACCGGCATGGGGCGGGGCCTGACGAGAATTGATGCTGCCACAACCGATATCCTGCGCATCGGGGTTCAGAGACCCCTGAGATGCCAGTTCAATCTGTTGCATGGACGTTGCGTCACTGAGCACTTCAAGACGAACGCGTGGAAGTGTCTGCAGCTCCAGGCTGCCACGCAGCGCTAGAGAGTTACCATTTCGCCGAATCTGAAGGTCCAGACTGACGCCATCATTCAGCCTTGAAAACTCTCGAACAAATTGACGATAAGCTTGCGATCTGGTCTCGTCATCGACACCACGATTGAGCAGGCTGATCTGGTTGATGTGGGTGATTCGATCCATCGGCAGCAACCCCATCTGGTCGGCCATCAGGCCGGGTGAGACGGCCAGAACTTCCACGCCTTCAGCATCGACATCGGCGCTGAGATTGGCATTCAGGACCGCGCCGAACTGTCTGAACGTTTCGGGTCGACGCGCGATCAGCGCATCAACCTGACTCCAGTCCACCTCTGCAAAGGCCGGATCGCTGCTGATATCAACCAACATCTCGCGCAGCGCGTTATCGACAATCGACTGTTGTTCCAGACTCAATTCTGATTGTGCCATAGCCAGTGTTGGAATAATCCAGCACAGAACGAACAGCCGTTTGAAAAGGCGATTCATCAGATACGCTCCGGTTGCAGGTTACGGCGTTGACCTTGCTGAATCATGTTCGACAACAGCTGACTGCGCTGTTGCCAGAGTGTCGTCAGCGCGGCATCCGGGCGCGATTCGATGTACGCCTGATTGATCTGGACGTCGATTCGGGCCAGCTCCTGACGGGCGTGGCGGCCTTGATGGGACGCGTGCAGGGCAGGGGCCACGTTCAGTGCCCGAAGTTGCTGTTCAAGCAGCCGCGACTCGGTCATTGACTGTTGCAAGGCCATTGCCTCAGCGGACATGGATGCAGGCCGCTGTTGACCGATCCAGTAACCGCTCATCAGCGTGATCAGCAGCAGGGCAGCGAGGCTGGTCGATTGCCAGTAGCGCCGATAGCGATCGGATCGCTTGCCTTCCTCCGCCAGTCGCGACTGCTGGATGGATGCCCAGACATCGGCGGACGGTCGCTGCACCGGCAAGGTGTCGAGCAATTCTCGAGCTGAGCGGCTCAATGGGAGTTCAGTGTTCTGGGTCATGGCCTTTGATCAATTCATTCAGTTGCTTGCGAGCACGGAACAGAACCGACTTGGAGAAGCTCTCGGTCTGTTCGAACATCGCGGCGATTTCAGGGTGAGTCAATCCTTCGAGATCGTGAAGAATCAACACGGTTCTGGATTTTTCGGATAACTGGCCGAGCAAGGTCATGGCGTCCAGGCGGGCATGGTCATGATCGTGATTGACTGGGTCGGCAATGGTCTCGCGACCAAATTCGTCGATCAGACTGTCGTGATACTGATGGCGCGATTCCTTTTTCATCACGTTCAGACAGGTATTGACCAGCACCTGACGCACCCAGGCCCAGAGCGGCACCTGGCCTCGGTATTTGTGCAGATTGGCAATCACCTTGATGAAGGTATCGTGCAACACATCTTCGGCCAGTTGGCGATTCATCGTCATCCGATTGGCCAGGTTGAATGCGGGCGTGCTGAGAATGTCATACACCTGACTGATAGCTGCGGCGTCACCTCGAGTGGCTCGCTTGACGACCAGCTCATCGACGAAGGTCGGATAACGCATCGAGGCAGGAGTGCTTGCCGTGCTGTCAGATGCCTTCATTGCTGCCCTGGGGGTTGATTGTGCTGCGCAATCAGGCTGCTTCAATGCAGGCCTGGACGATCTGGTTACTGGCCAGTACCGGGTCATTGTAGTGTCCATGCAGGCATAGACAATGAGCGTGTCAAACCGTCGCATGACTGTGAAAATAAATACCGTCGGATTGATCGATCAATCAATCAGAACAGACACTCGCCATTCTTGTAGAGATGACGGCACTTGCGGCCGCCGATCCAGTAAGTCAGTTCGGCCGGCTCGTCAATATGCCAGAGTGCCAAGTCGGCAATCTTGCCCACTTCCAAAGAGCCGGCGCGATGCGCAATGCCCAGCGCATGAGCCGCATTGATCGTGACGCCCTGCAAGGCTTCTTCGGGTGTCAGTCTGAAGCAGATGCAAGAGAGGTTCAATGCGGTCAGGATGCTGGATAACGGTGAAGAGCCCGGATTGCAGTCGGTAGCAACGGCCAGACGCACGCCATGTTCGCGCATCCGGTCGATGGGCGGCAATCGCGTTTCCCCCAGCATGTAAAACGCACCAGGCAGCAGAACCGCCGTGGTGCCTGATGCGGCCATCGCCCGAATGCCATCCTCAGAGGCATATTCCAGATGATCAGCTGACAATGCCTTGTATTCGGCGGCCAGTGCCGCGCCGCCTGAATCAGAAAACTGATCGGCATGCAGGCGTACATCCAGTTTGTGGGCTTTGGCGGCGTCGAACACTCGACGCACCTGGGCCGGATTGAAGGCCAGTGTTTCGCAATAGGCATCAACCGAATCGGCCAGTTGCTGCTCGGCTACTTGTGGAATGATTGACTCACAAATCAGGTCGACATACTCGTCTGGTCGGCCAGTATATTCTTCGGGGACGGCATGCGCCGCCAACAGGGTGGGATAGATATCAATCGGATGTCGATCCTGCAGTCGCTTGCAGGCAGACAGCAATCGCAGTTCCTGTTCCAGGCTGAGTCCATAGCCGGACTTGATTTCGACCGAGGTCACGCCTTCTGCCAGCATGTGCTGCAGACGATTGGCCGAATCTGACAGCAAGCGGCTGTCAGTAGCCTCACGTGTGGCGCGCACAGTACTGAGAATACCGCCGCCATCCTCGGCGATCTCCTGATAGGATTTGCCGTTCAGTCGAAACTCGAATTCCCAGGCACGTGAGCCGGCAAATAACAGATGTGTGTGGCAATCGATCAGCCCAGGAGTAATCCACATCCCATTGGCATTGAACAGGGTACGGGCGCACTCTGCTGGCGTATCGGGGAGTTCGGACATGGGGCCGACCCAAGCGATGCTGGCCGAGTCGATGGCTATTGCCGCTTGTCTGATTTCACCGTAGGCACAGCCATTTTCAGTCATCGTTGCCAGATTAGCGTTGACGATCAGTGTGTCCCATTTTCTGGTGGTCATGGCGTGGTTCCGATCGGCGAGTCGCAGTGATACTAGCCGATTGTCCAGCAATCGCCAATCAGACAATGGATCGTCCCAATGTCAGCCAGAGAGAATGGACGCTGGCGTACTGAACAGGTCCGCCGATCTCGTGGCATACTGCTCGATTGCAATCAGTCATCACAGCCCTTGGAACATGGATGAGCACCTATTTCATCAGCCAACTTCATGATGGTCAGCAGTGGCACTCACGCTGTCTTCTCGATGTCGACGCCAGTGGCCTGATCGAGAGGCTGCATAGCCAGGTCGACGATTCAGCCATCCCCGGGGATGCGGTTCCGCTTCAGACCCTGATTCCGGGGTTGCCCAATCTGCATTCGCACGCCTTTCAACGCGCCATGGCTGGCCGTGCTGAACAGCGTGCCAGCGATGGGGGTTCGTTCTGGAGCTGGCGGGAACAGATGTACCGAATTGCGCACACTATCACGCCCGAGCAGATGGAAATCATCGCCACCCAGCTGTATCTGGAACTGAGACAATCGGGCTACACGCGAGTCTGTGAATTTCACTATCTTCACCATGACCGCGACGGACAGCCTTATGAGCCTGTCACGACCATGGCCGAAGCACTGATTCGAGCCTCAACAAACGCAGGCATCGAATTGACGCTCTTGCCTGTTCTGTACAGCTACAGCGGCTTTGGGCAGCGGCCATTGACTGAGGAGCAACGACGTTTCGGGATGAGCACGGCCGAGTATCTGGCCTATCTCGAGACGCTCGAACCGCTCACCGCATCGGCAGGGTGCCAGATCGGTATCGCTTTGCATTCCTTGCGAGCGGTCAGCACCGCCCAGATCAATGAAGTCCTGGCGCATACGCCTGCCGACTGGCCTGTGCACATCCATATCAGCGAGCAGATGCAAGAAGTGCGTGATTGCCAGCAATCTACCGGTTTGCGTCCGGTAGAGCTCCTTCTCGAGGAGGTCGAGGTGTGCGAACGATGGTGTCTGGTGCATGCCACCCATTTGAGCAACACCGAACTGGAGGCGCTGGCACAACGAAGCGTCACCGTGGCGTTGTGTCCGACCACCGAGGCGAATCTCGGTGATGGCCTGTTCCCGATGCTTGACTTCATCAATCACGGCGGTCGTTATGGCATTGGCTCGGACAGCCAGATCTGTCGATCGGCCAGTGAAGAATTGCGCTGGCTTGAGTATGGGCAACGATTGATTCATCAACGACGCTGTCTGATCAGTTCCAGTGAACGGCCTTCAACCGGTGAGAACCTCTGGTTGTCAGCGAGTCTGGACAAGCAGGCCGTGACAGCCGGGCACAGCGGACGCTTGGATGTCGGTCAGCCGGCAACCTTTGTCGAACTGCAATCACGCCATGCTTCGATGATTCAGACCGCTGATCAGCATCTTTTTGATGGACTGGTATTCAGCGCCGATCCGGCGGCGATTCACAGCGTTACTATCGCAGGACAACGGCAGACTCGGCAGCAAATTGAACGCCAATTGAATGCCCATCGCAGCCTGCTTGAAAAGGCCTTTCAGCAGGGGTACATTGCCGGGCAATGAGGCGGCTTGTCTGACCAGACACCGATCACCTGCAGCGGCTCCGGGAAGGTCACTGCTCCAATGAGGAATCCTCTGACATGTCGACACGAACTGATTCGAACCGAGTCATCCGGGCGGCGCACGGGCGCACCTTGACGGCACGATCCTGGCAAACCGAAGCACCGCTTCGGATGCTGATGAACAACCTCGATCCGGAGGTCGCCGAGGCGCCGGAGTCGCTGGTGGTGTATGGCGGAATCGGACGCGCTGCTCGCAACTGGGCCTGTTATGACCAGATCGTGTCGGTGCTCGAACGCCTCGAGGATGACCAGACCCTGCTGGTTCAATCTGGCAAACCGGTGGGCGTGTTTCAAACCCATTCTGACGCGCCACGGGTATTGATTGCCAACTCCAACCTGGTGCCACACTGGGCCAACTGGCAGCATTTCAATGAACTCGATCGACAGGGTTTGATGATGTACGGCCAGATGACGGCGGGCTCGTGGATTTACATCGGCTCCCAAGGTATCGTTCAGGGCACCTATGAAACCTTCGTCGAAATGGGGCGGCAGCATTACAACGGCGACCTGAGGGGTCGCTGGATCCTGACTGCCGGCCTGGGTGGCATGGGCGGGGCCCAACCGCTGGCGGCGACCATGGCCGGGGCCTCGATGCTGGCAATCGAATGTCAGCAATCCCGGATTGACAAGCGTCTGGAAACTGGCTACGTCGATGAGCAAGCCGAGAATCTTGACGATGCCATGGCACGTATCCGCAGCGCCTTGGATCAGGGCAGGGCGATCTCCGTCGCCCTGTGTGGCAATGCCGCTGAATTGTTGCCCCAGATGCTCGCGCAGGGCATTCGTCCCGATGCGGTGACCGACCAGACTTCAGCTCATGATCCGATCAATGGCTACTGTCCGGCCGGCACAAGCGTGGACGAATGGCACCGACTGCAGCAGGACGACCCAGAGACTCTGGCAGTACGAGCTGCCGAGTCCATGCGCACCCACGTCGAGGCCATGCTCGGCTGGCATCAGCAGGGCGTTCCGGTATTTGACTACGGCAATAACATTCGGCAAGTGGCTAAGGATCAGGGTTGCAAGCAGGCCTTTGATTTCCCAGGCTTTGTTCCAGCCTACGTCAGGCCGTTGTTCTGCCGAGGAGTGGGTCCATTTCGCTGGGTCGCACTGTCCGGCGACCCTGAAGATATCTACAAGACCGATCAGAAGGTCAAGGAAATGATCCCTGACGATCTGCATCTGCACCGCTGGCTGGACATGGCCCGTGAACGGATCCAGTTTCAGGGTCTGCCCGCACGGATCTGCTGGGTAGGTCTGGGTCAGCGTCATCGTCTGGGCCTGGCGTTCAACGAAATGGTCGCCAATGGTGAACTGAGTGCGCCGGTCGTCATTGGGCGCGATCATCTGGATTCAGGCTCGGTGGCCTCACCGAACCGGGAAACCGAGGCCATGCTGGACGGCTCGGACGCGGTTTCCGACTGGCCCATTCTCAATGCCATGCTCAACATCGCCAGCGGCGCGACCTGGGTCTCCCTGCATCACGGTGGTGGCGTGGGGATGGGGTTCTCACAGCACTCAGGCGTGGTCATCTGCTGTGATGGCACTGATGCCGCCGCAAAGCGGATTGGTCGCGTACTGTGGAACGATCCGGCAACCGGGGTGATGCGTCACGCTGATGCTGGCTATGAGATTGCGGCTGACTGCGCTCGCGAGCAGGGGCTGGACCTGCCAATGCTGGATCACGGTCATGAGTGACGCGATCCGATACGGTCGTCTGACCCTGAATCATCTGCGTGACAGCTGGATGGGAAGCTCCTTGCCGGTCTGCAACTCGGCGCATTTCGATGCCATCGAGGCCGGGCGGCAAACCGTTCAGAATGTAATTGATCGCAATCAGACCGTGTATGGCATCAACACCGGTTTTGGTTTGCTGGCCAATACCCGTATCGAGACTGCCGAGTTGAAAGTGCTGCAACGCAACCTGGTCTTGTCGCACTGTACCGGCATTGGCGAGGCGATCGACGATGAGTCGGTGCGTTTGATGATCGTGCTGAAAATCAACTCGCTGGTGCAAGGCCATTCAGGGGTCTGTTCAGCGACCGTTGAGGCGCTGCTCAGCTTGATTGAACATCAGGCCTGGCCGCGTATTCCAGCACAGGGTTCGGTTGGCGCATCGGGCGATCTGGCTCCATTGGCTCATCTGGCTGCCGCCTTGATCGGGGTTGGTGAGATTCGTTGGAAAGGCGAGTTTCAACCCGCCAATCAGGTACTCGCCCGCATTGGACTGACCCCGCTGGAGCTGCAAGCAAAGGAAGGCCTGGCGCTGCTCAATGGCACTCAGTTTTCAACCGCGCTGGCGCTGACGGCGCTGTTTCGCTCTGAGCATCTGTTCGCCGCCTCAGTGGTCGCCGGTGCGATGTCACTGGATGCCTTGAAAGGGTCCGATACGCCGTTTGATCCTCGCATCCATGCCTTGCGCGGCCAACCGGGGCAGATTCGTGTGGCCCAGATGCTTCGAGACCTGCAGGATGGCTCCGAGGTTCGTGACTCGCATCTAGAATGCGAACGCGTTCAGGATCCCTATTGTCTCAGGTGCATGCCACAGGTGCTCGGCGCCTGTCTGGACCTGATGAACGATGCGGCGCGAAAACTGGCTGTCGAAGCCAACGCAGTCACCGACAACCCGCTGGTCTTCAGCGAGCAGGGTGACGTGCTTTCCGGTGGTAATTTTCACGCCGAGCCGGTCGCCTTCGCGGCCGACATGCTGGCCATCATGCTGGCAGAGCTTGGCAATATGTCAGAACGTCGGATTGCCATGCTGGTCGATCCGCATACCTCGGATCTTCCGGCCTTTCTGGTTGAGAACTCCGGGCTTAACTCCGGGTTCATGATCGCTCAGGTGACTGCGGCCGCACTTGCCTCGGAAAACAAGCAGATGAGTCATCCGGCCAGCACTGATTCGATCCCGACCTCGGCCAATCAGGAAGATCACGTCAGCATGGCAGCGCATGCGGCTTGTCGGCTGGGCCGAATGACGCGAAACGCCGCCACCATCATTGGCATCGAAACAC
>QIKT01000137.1 GCA_003233095.1 Oceanospirillales bacterium
GGGTATCTGTATTTTTAATTCAGGCAGTATATCATAATACCTGTATTATTCGACCATCTTAATAGCTTAGACATTACACACTTTCTTGAATAGCCCAAAAACTCTATAAAGGACAAACCATGCAATAAAGTAATTTATTGTTGTTAATATGACTCCAGCAAACTTAAATTCAATAGAAGCAACATTAAATATTGCTACAGTTGGAAATATAATGATTACTTCTCCATGCGCGGGCATAAAGGATGGCATAGTTAATGCCACCATTAATGCCAATAATACTTTATATGGTTTCCTTGGGAACTTCGTTTTTATAAAAGACAAGATTAAGACCAGGCCAATAATTAGGCATAGTAGAAAAGTGTAATCGGTTTCGACTCTCATATGTTTGTTTCTTCTTTAAACTGCGGCTGGAGCTATTTGTTAGGCATTTTTTAAATCTCTGAGGGTTCTATTCCCCGCCGCTTGCGGCGAATAAACGCTAAGCAAGCGAACTCTTCTAAATACCCCGGCCCTTGGAGCGGGGATATTTATTAGCGATGCTATTCGCCTCAAAAGATCGAAACACCTGACTCTAATCGACTTTTCCTCGTGACGACCGGTCAAGTCCGACAGGCTCCCTGGTTCCTCGGCGCGAAGTATATGTGCAGGTTTGTGCTTATACCAACATTTGCGCCCTTTGTATGTTTTCTATGCTTCAGGTGTTTCAAAAAAACCAGTCAATGAAACCAATTTACCCTCATTATTGTATTCACCGTAGCTGATACCCTCACCAAGAACGGTATTATCATGATTTCTCATGTCCCATCTTGCGATGCTTTTATTGCTATGTGCGAGAAAATACTTGGTGACGAAGTGACCGCCCGGAATTTGTTTGTGAAAATCAACCATATATTTTGATAGCTCATCCCATCCTTGCGTTTTTATGATCGGGTCATTGTATTTGCACGCGATATCAAGGCATTTATCAAATATGGCATGTTTATCATCGGCAGATTCTGCCTTCCATGAAGAGGCATAAATTTCCCATGTTTCTTGAAACTTATTGCTCATAATGTTTTCTCCTCTGTGTTTAGTATTAATTCCTAAGGAGCCTCTGAACAAGTCTGGGCGTATTTCACGCTCAAGACAACCGATCACGACTTGTTCAGAGGTTTCCCATAGTTAAATAGCGGTGCTATTCGCCTCAAAAGATCGAAAAATCTGACTCAAATCGATTTTTCCTCGTGACGACCTGTCAAGTCCGACAGGCTCCCTAGAGAATATACCGACTCAGATCCTCATCCTCGACCAGGGCGTTGAGGTGCCCGTCGACGTAGGCGGCATCGATGTTCAGCGTCTCGCCGGACTTGTCTGGGGCTTCGAAGCTGATGGTGTCCAGCAGGCGTTCCATCACCGTGTGCAGTCGTCGAGCGCCGATGTTCTCGGTGCGGTCGTTGACGGCGAAGGCGACTTCGGCCAGGCGTTCAACGCCAGAGTCATCAAAGGTCAGGGTCAAGCCTTCGGTGCCCATCAGGGCCGTGTATTGCTGGGTCAGGCTGTAGTCGGGCTCGACCAGGATGCGCTTGAAGTCCTCTGCCACCAGCGCTCTGAGTTCGACCCGGATCGGCAATCGACCCTGCAGTTCGGGAATCAGGTCGGACGGCTTGGCCAGGTGGAAGGCACCGGAGGCAATGAATAGAATGTGGTCGGTCTTGATGATGCCGTACTTGGTTGACACCGTGCTGCCTTCGACCAGCGGCAACAGGTCGCGCTGCACACCTTCCCGGGAAATACCGCCGCCAGTCGCGCCGTATTCGGACTGCCGTGAGATCTTGTCGATCTCGTCGATGAAGACGATGCCGTTCTGTTCGGCCGAGTTCAGCGCCTGTTGCTTGATCTCTTCGTCGTTGATGAGGTTTGCAGCGGCCTCGTCGATCAGCAGCGGCATGGCATTGGCCACCGTCATCTTGCGGCTGTTCTTCTTGCTGCCAGCCATGTTCTGGAACATGCCTTGCAGCTGAGAGGTCATTTCTTCCATGCCGGGAGGGGCCATGATTTCGACGCCCATATTGGTCGAGACTTCGATTTCGATCTCCTTGTCATCCAGATCGCCATCGCGCAGGCGCTTGCGCAGCTTGTCGCGGGTGGCGCTGCTGGAATCGGGCTCTTCGGGAGAATTGGCAAAGCCGGTGGTTTTGCGCTTGGGCAGCAGGGCATCGAGAATTCGCTCTTCTGCATCCAGATCGGCTCGTGAGCGCACCCGCTTCATCGCGGCGGTTCGAGTCATGTTGTAGGCAAAATCGGCCAGATCACGAATGATCGACTCAACATCCTTACCCACATAGCCCACTTCGGTGAACTTGGTCGCTTCGACCTTGATGAACGGCGCATTGGCCAGGGCGGCCAGACGACGAGCGATCTCGGTCTTGCCCACGCCTGTGGGCCCGATCATCAGAATGTTCTTCGGGGTGATTTCGTTGCGCAACTCTTCATCGACCTGCATGCGCCGCCAGCGGTTGCGCAGGGCAATGGCGACGGCGCGCTTGGCATCGGCCTGGCCGATGATGTGCTTGTCCAGTTCCTGGACGATTTCGCGGGGAGTCATCGATGACATATCAACCCAGCTCCTCGATAGTCTGATTGTGATTGGTGTAGATGCAGATATCGCCGGCGATGTGCAGCGCCTTCTCGACGATCTCGCGCGGACCCAGCTCAGTGTTGTCCATCAGTGCGCGGGCCGCGGCTTGGGCAAACGGTCCACCGGAGCCGATGGCGATCAGGCCATCTTCCGGTTCGATCACGTCACCGGTGCCGGAAATGATCAGCGAGGCGCTGCCATTGGCAACGGCGAGCAGCGCTTCAAGCCGACGCAAAGCGCGATCGGTTCGCCAGTCCTTGGCCATCTCCACCGCAGCTCGAACCAGTTGCCCGGAATGCTTCTCCAGCTTTGATTCAAACCGTTCGAACAGGGTGAATGCATCGGCCGTCGCGCCAGCGAAACCGGCGAGTACCTGATCCTTGTACAAGCGGCGCACCTTTCGGGCGTTGGCTTTCATGACGGTGTTGCCGAGTGTGACTTGACCATCGCCGCCGATCACGACGTGATCGCCGCGGCGCACCGATACGATGGTGGTGCCTCTCATATTGCTCATGGGGAGGTCCTGTGTGTCGTGTTGGATGTGTCTTCAGGATGTGGGGTCGAGGCCGGGTTTTTCAATTCGTGACTGATGACCTGTCGAGCCTCAGTCGTCGTCCTTGTTCTTGCGCTGAGCACGCGGATGGGCCTGATCATAGACCTCGGCGAGGTGCTGGAAATTCAGATGGGTGTAAATCTGAGTGGTGCTGATGTCGGCGTGGCCAAGCAATTCCTGGACGGCGCGCAGCTGACCGGACGATTCGAGCAGATGACTGGCAAAGGAATGACGAAACAGATGCGGGTGCACATTTTTCCACAGGCCCTGCTGTTTTGACCAGTGGGTGATTCGTGACTGGATGGTGCGGACGCTGACGGGTTTGCCATTGAGCGTGGCGAACAGCCGGTCGTGATCAATGATCGACAATGTCATCCAGACCTCGCGCCAGTCGGCCAGCGCCTGGACGGCGTATCGACCCACTGGACAGTCGCGCTGTCGATTGCCCTTGCCAGTCACTCGGATGCTGGCACCGGCGGTATCCAGATCCTGCCAGCGTGCGCCCGCAAGCTCAGATAAACGCAAGCCGGCCGAGTAAAACAACTCCATGATGGCACGATCGCGCAGGCCCAGTGGTGAGCGGTCATCGATCTCGATCAGACTGGCCATTTCATCGGGGTCGAGGGTCTGCGGCAGCTTGCGACCGGATTTGGGGGCCTTGACGCCGCGCGCCGGATTGTCATCGGCCCAACCCTCGCGTTGCAGGTATCGATACAGCGTCCGAATCGCCGACAGGTAGCGAGCAATGCTGCGACCCGATAAGCCACCGCGAAAATCATGGCTGGTCATCTGGCGAAGATGGGCGGCGGTCAGGTCGGTAAACGAGGCAATGTCCTGGCCATGCATGAACCTGCGCAAGTGGGACAGATCTCGTTGATAGCTTGAGACGGTGCGTGGCGACAGTTGCCGCTCATCACTCAGATGGGTGACAAAACGATCCAGTTGGTCACTGGTTGACAGCATCTACCTGGTCACAATCTTTGTCATGATCGGACGACGTGCTGCCGCGTCCACCCAGCGTGCGAATACGGTGATTCACCAACTCGCCAAGTAGTTGCAGAAACAAGGTGCCCATGCCCGGATAGAACTGTCGTTCATCATCGGAGGCCAGTACCAGCAAGCCCGGGTGACCGGCTTGACCAAAGGCGGTGATGGCGACTGATTGGACCGCGTCGGCATCCTCGCCGAACAACCAACTGAGTCGATCATTGCGCAGGCGCCCGCAAATCGGTTCGTCACGCTCAAACAGGTCGGCAAACAGTTCCAGACCTTCGACACCGAGGGGAGTCAGATAATCGGAGTCAGCCTGCTCACTGAAGACTTGTACCTGGGTGCATTTGAAATCGTTCTGCAGTCGTTCGATCAAATGGCAGACCAGCGGATCCAGGCCATCGCGTTCCAGCAGCTCCAGGTACAGCGCATGAATGCGCTTGAGCAATTTCTCGTTGTCACTGGCAATCTGGTAATGCTCGTCCATCTGCTGACGCAGCTGACGGTTCTTTTCTTGCAAGACCTGAACCTGATGTTCGATCAGCGACGCGCCGCCGGTCAGATGCGGAACCTCCAGCACGTTGAGCAGCTCTGTGTGCTCGGCGATCAGCGTGGGGTGATCGGACAGATACTGGATCACCTGCTTGACAGTCAGGTCTGAGGGTTGCTCGGTTGACTCGATGGGTGTGGATTCAGTCATGCGGATAACGTCCCTGAAACACGGTGGTAGCGTCACCGATCATGATAACGGACGCACTGGGGTCGCGCCATTGTATTTGCAGCGTGCCACCGGGCAAACACACCTGACATTGCAGGTCGACACGGCCTCGGCGACGGGCCGCGACCATGGCCGCGCAGGCACCTGAGCCACAGGCTCGGGTCTCGCCAACGCCTCGCTCGAACACACGCAGGGTGATGTGATTGCGATCATCAATCACCGCCAGCCCCACATTACAGCCTTCGGGAAAACACTGTGACTCGTCGACAGATTGAGCCAGTGCTGACAGATTCAGATTCTCGGCAACATGCCTGCTAACAAAGTGCACCGCATGCGGATTGCCCATGGACAGTACGTCAAGACGAACCTCTCCCTGCGGGCTCATGATGATGAGCGAGCCGTCTTCATTCAGCGTGCTGACCGGAATGTCTGCGGCGCCGAAGATCGGCGGCCCCATGTCCACGCTGACCTGATCGCCCTCAGCCTTGCTGACGCGGATGGGGCCGGCCAGAGATTCCAGCAGCAATGATTGCTCCGAATCCAGATGATAGGTCCACAGATAGCGGGCAATGCAGCGTGCCCCATTGCCACACTGCTGCACTTCGGAGCCATCCGCGTTGAAGATGCGATAACGATAGTCGCAGTCGGGCCGCTCCGAGTGGCTCAGCAGCAGAATCTGATCACAACCGATCCCGGTATGCCGATCGGCCATGTCGGCCAGTGGTAACTGATCGACATTTATCGACTCGGTGAGGCCGTCGAACACAATGAAGTCATTGCCCAGGCCCTGCATCTTGGTAAAGGAAATTGCGTCGGACGCAGCGGTCATGCCTGAGATTCGGCGCCCGTTTCAAGGCGGGCCGAAGCCGTCTCGGGTTCAGGGGCTTCGCTACCAGGGGGCTTCAGATCGCCCTTATTGCCACAAGCGGTCAGCGCACCGAAAAGCAGGCCAAACAACGCGGTTCGAATGATGCAATATGATTTATGTGTCGCCATGGTGGAATATTATCAGATAGCCAAGGTCTATCCCACTTCGCTATACTGCATTTTTTACCGAAATGGACTGTTTGATGACTCGACTGCTAGTGATTCTGATCAGCATGTGGCTGCTTCCACTGACCCTCTGCGCTGAGGACCTCAAAGGCGTTCATGAACTCGAGTCCGATGCTCTTTCGATGTGGCTGCTGCGCGATTCCGATGAGGCCACCCGACGATCCATAGCTAAAGCCATGACCGGAGAGGTGGAACCCGATCAGGCCACACTCGATCAGGCTTTGAAGCAACTGGACGAGAAACTGGCCCAGGTCGATAGCGACGATCGCTTTATTCTCAGCCGCGTTGTCGGTTGGCAGGAATGGGATAAACTGGCAGAGCAGTTCACGCTCAAACCAGCGCTGCCGGTGAACAACAAGATGCTGCGTAATCCGTTCTTTCCATCCATCAAAACCGGATCTCTACCCGGTTTTCTGACACTGGTCCTGCCCAACTACCGGATGACACACACGATGCCGATGAAGTCGGGCGAGGCATCCACCTTTCTGGACTCGCGTCGCGACCAGTCTGACTTTCATCGCCAGCGATTATTTGTCGAAATCCACCTGAAACCGGAAGCCTTTCAGCAGGGACAGTACGTGCAAATGGTGATAGAAAAGATCGATGTCTTCGATCACAAGACAACCAGAAACCTGATCACTACCCTGCACGAGAAACGCAAGCCATCAACCGTCCTGGCCGACAGCCTGCTGTCCAACGGCGTGACCTCACAGGCCGTACCCGTTCACAACTTTACGATCCACGGCATTCGCATGCAGGAAATGCTTGTCGAGAACCATCCCTTTCTAGGCACCTGTACCCGGACCAGCTCAACCAGAGATGAACTCCCGCATCGCCTCATCCGCTGCCATTCGAAACAAAGCTTCAAGGGCATCCAGTACGATCAACGGCTGGACTATATCGGCGGCCGCCTGGATACCATTCATCTGAGTACCGATGCCGCGCCGGATGAAGAGACGCTTGCGAGGTGGCAATTTTCTGCGTCCCGCGAGTTTGGCTTGCCGCTTCAAGCTGACAAGCCTGTCAGCTGGAAAAAATTCAGCATTCAACTTTCCTACGACCCCCAAGCGCTGATTCGTGGTGACAAGAACACCCCTTTTCTGGTGGCCAAGGGCACTCAGTCACACGACGGAAACTGACGGAACCGTCACTGCGCGCTATGATCGGAGCATGACCCGCTCCTTCATGGCACATGACTGACCCACACCCAACAGATCCGGGCGTTCGTCCCGTCGCTGCTCTGAGCAGCCATAACTGGTTTCCCGATTTCTGCCGCTTGCCCACACTGTTCAGCCTGATGGTGCTGTCTGAGCTAGTGGTGATCCTGCTGGAGATCGGCGCTGGTGGCAGCCGAGAGGTGCTGATCGACCGTCTCAGTCTGTCCTCAGCCTTTGCCCAGTGGTTGGCCATCATGCTGGCGCTGGTACTGTGCAGCTCACGTGGCCTGTTGAATCGACTCCCTGTCGTCGCCGGCTTGCTGCTGGCGCTGATGATCATCGTGTTGCTGACCGCGATGCTCACAGGCATCGGAATCGGACTGCTGAGGATGATCAACGGTGGCACCATCGACATCACCGAGATTGCCGGGCCGATGTTGCGCAACGCACTGATTGCGGCACTGGTGGCGCTGGCAACCGGACGATATTTCTACATTCAGCAACGCTGGCGCAGCCAGGTCGAACAACTGGCTGAAGCCCGTGTTCAGGCTCTGCAAGCGAGAATTCGACCGCACTTTCTGTTCAACAGCATGAATACCATCGCCAGCCTGATTCACAGCAACCCGGATGTGGCCGAGCAATGCGTCGAAGATTTGTCCGAACTGTTCAGAGCCGCGCTGGCCTCGCTGGATCAAACCACCACACTGGAACAGGAGCTGATGCTGTGTCGGCAGTATCTGCAAATCGAGGCCTTGCGCCTCGGAGACCGATTCAGTCTGGACTGGCCCGAAGATGACGACGTTCCCGACATCCGTCTGCCGCCGCTGACACTGCAACCCCTGTTCGAAAATGCCATTTACCACGGCATCAGCCAGCTCAGTCAGCCCGGCTGCATCGAAGTACGCAGCGAACGGGATGACCAGGGCTGGACTCTGCACATCATCAACCCTCTGCCCGAGCACTCGATCACTGATCACAACAGCGGCCACCAGATTGCGATGAGCAATATTCGCCAGCGACTGGCGCATTTTTTCGGCAACAGGGCGAGGCTTGAAACCGGCTTGCGGGGCGCTCGCTTCCACGCGACAATGCGCCTGCCCAGCACAACACAGCAACGACTATGACGGCCAAACGACAGACCCTGATCGTGGACGACGAGCCTCTGGCGCGCGAGCGCTTGCAGCGGCTGATGGGGCGGCTGGATCTGCCGGTCTGTGGCGAGGCCTGCAATGGTCTGGAAGCCTTGAAACAGGTCGAGTCGCTGAATCCCGATGTGGTCATTCTGGACGTGCAGATGCCGCAGATGGATGGTTTCGAGACCGCGCGTCATCTGAACCGTCTGGAATCGCCGCCGCTGATTGTGTTTTGTACCGCCTATGATGAGCATGCGCTGAAGGCGTTCGAGGCCTCGGCGGTGGATTATCTGGTCAAACCAGTCCGTGTCGAACGCCTGCAGATGGCGTTTGACAAATTGGCGCATTATCAAAGAGAGCCGATCGCGACCGTCAGCAGCCAGGGGCAGCGGCAGCATCTGTGTGCCCGCATTGGCAATTCACTGAAACTGATCGCCATTGATCAGATTTATTACTGCCGGGCCGAGCACAAATACGTCACCGTGGTCCATCAGGGTGGTGAATCGCTGGTCGAGGAGGCACTGGTGTCGCTGGAAGAGGAATTTGAGGACGCCTTTTTGCGCATTCACCGCAATACGCTGGTGAATCGCAAACAGATTCTCGGGCTGCGCAAACAGACCGATTCGCAGACTCTGCTGACCCTGAAGGACAGTGACAGCCTGCTGGAAATCAGCAGGCGCAACCTGCCACAAATACGCAAACTGATCCGGTCGATCTGAGCGCCTCGCGCTAATCGATTCTGTAATATTGTCGCTGACCTGAACCACTGCCAACAGAGCCATAAACCCGGAGAACCGTCACATCATGAGCAACGATTCCGCCATGGTGGTGTCGCAGAGCGATACCCCGACCGATTTCAAGCAGGCCATGAGCGAACACTGGCTGACCGATGAAGCCAGCCATCTCAGTACGATGTACGAGAGCCTGACCATTGACGGACCCACTCAGGATCGAATTACCGCTCTGGCCACCTCACTGGTGACCCGTGTACGCGCCAAGCAGACCGAACAGTCCGGACTCGACGCGTTCATGCAGCAGTACGATTTGTCCTCTGAGGAAGGCATTTTGCTGATGTGTCTGGCCGAGGCACTGCTGCGCATTCCAGATTCGGAAACGGCTGACAGGCTGATTGCCGACAAGATCGGCGACGCCGATTTCGAGGCGCATCTGGGTAAGAGCGAATCCCTGTTCGTCAACGCCTCGACCTGGGGCCTGATGCTGACCGGTTCACTGGTCACGATTCCGGAAAAGAGCCTGTGGCGCGGCATGAAGCGACTGCTCAGACGAAGTGGCGAGCCGGTGGTCCGTCAGGCCATGCGCTCGGCGATGCGGGTCATGGGCCATCAGTATGTGCTGGGCGAGACGATTCAGGACGCGCTTAAAAAGTCCACCAACACGGATAACTGCGCCTATCGGTTTTCGTACGACATGCTCGGTGAAGCCGCGCTGAACGCCGAAGATGCCGCTCGATATCAGACCGCCTATCTGGCGGCCATCGAAGCCATGCGACAGTTCGTCAAGGATGATCTGTTCGACTCGCCGTCAATTTCGATCAAGCTCTCCGCCCTGCATCCCCGATACGAAATGGCTCAGCGCCAGCGAGTGCTGGATGAATTGATCCCGCAATTGCTCGAACTGGCCCAGGCCGCTCGCGAGGTCGGCGTGTCTGTCACGGTCGATGCCGAAGAGGCAGATCGCCTGCAATTGTCTCTGGACATCTTCACCGCAGTCTTCAATCATCCATCCCTTGTCGACTGGCCGGGCATGGGACTGGTGGTCCAGGCCTATCAGAAACGCGCCCCAGTGGTGATTGCCTATCTGGCTTCTCTGGCTCGCTCGTCCGGGCGAATCATTCCTCTGCGACTGGTCAAGGGCGCCTACTGGGATACCGAAATCAAACATGCTCAGGTCGAGGGACTGAGTGGCTTTCCAGTCTTCACCCGCAAGGCACACACTGATGTGTCCTATCTGTATTGCGCCCAGTTGCTGCTGGCTGAACCGGACTGCTTCTATCCACAGTTTGCCACCCACAACGCCAACACGGTCGCTACCATCTACAATCTCGCATCGACTGGTCAGCACTACGAATTTCAGCGGCTGTACGGCATGGGGGATGAACTGTATGACGAAATCATCCCGGAGAATGAGCTGGGCATTCCCTGTCGGGTCTATGCTCCGGTCGGCAGCCATCAGGACCTGCTGCCGTATCTGGTCAGGCGATTGCTGGAAAACGGCGCCAATACCTCATTTGTCAACCGGATCGTCGATCAGGATTTGCCGATCGCGGAAATTGTTCGCAGCCCGGTTGAACAAAGCCGCAGCGCCAGCCCGACCTCCCATCCGAGCATTCGTCAGCCTCAGGAGTTGTATCGGGATGAACGCGGTGCCAGCAGTGCAGATCTGGAGGTTGCACGGAGCAACTCCCAGGGGGTCAATCTGGTTGACGAGGTGGTGCTGCATCGACTGGCCGAGCTACTTCCCGCGCAGCTGAAGGCCGAGCGTAAAGCCAAGCCACTGCTGGCGATCAGCAAAGACAAAGGGAGCAAATCGACGGGTTCGGATCAGTGGACCAATGTCACGGACCCTTCTGATCGGCGGCGAATTATCGGCCAGTGGCAGTCGACGAGCGCCGATCAGGCACGTGAGGCCGTCGATCAGGCCGTGCATTACTTCCCGATCTGGGCGGCGCGACCGGTATTCGAACGCGCCGATGCCCTGGAACGTGCGGCAGGCCTGCTGGAATCACGCCGCGATGAGTGCCTTGCCTTGCTGATTCGGGAAGCTGGCAAGACCTTGCCCGATGCGGTTGCCGAGCTGCGCGAAGCGGTCGATTTCTGTCGCTATTACGCGGCTCAGGGCCGCCTGACCCTGGGTGAACCGATTCATTTTCCCGGCCCATCGGCTGAGAGCAACCACATGGTTCTGCACGGCAAGGGACCCTTTGTCTGCATCAGCCCATGGAATTTCCCGCTGGCTATCTTTGTCGGTCAAATTGCCGCAGCGTTGATGGCAGGCAATACCGTGGTCGCCAAGCCAGCAGAACAGACCGTGCTGATCGCTGATCTGGCTGTTCGTCTGTTGCATCAGGCAGGCATTCCGATTGAGGCCTTGCAGTGTGTACCGGGCGATGGGGCCCGAGTGGGCGCCGCGCTGGTCAAGCATCCGGGTGTCACAGGGGTTGCCTTCACAGGGTCAACGGCAACCGCCCAACTGATCAACCGCACTCTGGCTGGACGTGATGCACCCATTGCCACACTGATCGCCGAGACCGGCGGCATGAATGCGATGATCGCAGACAGTTCCTGCCTTCCCGAGCAACTGGTCAACGATGTGATCAGCTCGGCCTTTCATTCCGCCGGCCAGCGCTGCTCGGCCATGCGCATCCTGTTTCTGCAGCACGACATTGCCGATCGAGTCATCACCATGCTCACCGGCGCGATGGATGAACTGGTGCTGGGAGACCCGGCCAGCATCGCGACAGACATCGGACCGGTCATTGACCCGATCGCACTGAAGCGACTGACCGATCATTGCAACGCCCTGGACCAGCGCGCCACTGCGGGCGATGGGGTCAAGCTGATCAAACGGCTGACCTTGCCGGACAGCACGCAACCGGGTACTTATCTGCCGCCAGTGGTCTATGAGCTGGACGATTTGTCGATACTCACCAAAGAGGTGTTTGGTCCAGTGCTGCATATTATTCGCTATCGTGCCCGCGATCTGGATCATGTCGTTGATCAGATCAATGCAACTGGCTACGGCCTGACACTTGGCGTGCATTCGCGCATCGAGTCGGTCGCCGAACAGATTGCTGCCCGAGCGCAAGTGGGCAATCTGTACGTGAACCGCAACATGGTCGGCGCGGTGGTTGGCGTCCAGCCTTTTGGCGGCGAAGGTCTGTCCGGCACCGGACCCAAAGCAGGCGGCCCGCACTATCTGCTGCGCTTCATCAGCGAGCGCACGCTGACCATCAACACCGCTGCTGTCGGTGGCAACCCGGATTTGCTGGCCATGGATTCGGCCTCGGAGTAAGGTCTAGGGAACGGATCGGGTGCTTCCCGGTCCGATCCTGCAGGCTCACCGCGAACCGAATGGACATCTGAACGCATGTATCACCAGACCTTTGGCCTCCATGAAGCCCCTTTCGCAATCACGCCCAATCCGCGATTCGTGTTCCTTGGCCATCAACATAAAGAAGCGCTTGCCCATCTGACCTGGGGCATCTCCCAGGGCGGTGGAGGCGGCTTCGTGCAGTTGACCGGTGAGGTGGGGACCGGCAAAACCACGTTGTCACGCCTGCTGCTCGAACGACTGCCCGAAGACTGCACCGCTGCGCTGATTCTCAACCCCAGGCTGAATCCTCTGGAACTGCTACAGGCCATCTGCGATGAGCTGAAGATCAGTACCCGTGGGGCAATGACCTCTCAGAAAAAACTGGTCGACCGCCTTAACAAGGCACTTTTGAATGCGCACGCCGATGGTCGCAGTGTGGTGGTGATCATCGACGAAGCCCAGAATCTGTCGCCCGAGTCGCTCGAACAAGTGCGATTGCTGACCAATCTGGAGACTGATTCGCAGAAACTTATGCAGATTCTTCTGCTTGGCCAGCCGGAACTTCGCAGCCTGCTGTCGCGACCAGATCTGCGTCAGTTGGCGCAGCGAATTACAGCGCGCTATCACCTGGGCGCCCTGTCTGCCGAAGACACCGCCGCCTATACTCGACATCGTCTGGCCGTCGCTGGCAGCCAATCAGAGCTGTTTTCCGAGCGGGCCCTGAAGGCACTGCACCGGGTCTCCGAGGGGATTCCGAGAGTCATCAATATTGTCGCCGAACGAGCCCTGCTGATGGCCTATGCGACCGATCAATCGCAGGTCAGCCCGCGCATGATCGATGAGGCGGCACGAGAGATTCGTGGGTTTGAAAAGGAACGGACCAGACCGGGGCGAGTCTCGCGGGGCCGTACCGCGTGGGTCTCCTCAGTGCTGATTCTGCTGATCGCAATCGCAGCGCTGATCATCTACGGACCAGAGCTCAGGAAGCGATGGACACCAACAGAACCCGAAGATCCTCTTGTCACTCCAATTGCAACCGAAACCACTGCTGGCAAGGATCGAGAAGTGCCGCTCGTGATCAGTCTCAGTGCCGAACAGAACACACAGATCTTTCGCGACAGTCAGCAGATTCTTGCGGCCATCGAAACTCTGAGCATCGATCCAGACTGGACGGCTGATCGCTGCGATCAACGCCTGGGCCGCAACTTGCTCTGTCAGACGGGGCGCTCCACCAGTCGACGGCTGATCGAGCTGGGCCGCCCGATCATTGCCTATACCCCGTCACGTCCTCCCGGATACAGCGTGGCGCGCTTCAGCACCGATCAGGTGACACTGCATAAACTCGGCGGAACCACCACGTTGCCACTGGCAGCCTTCGAGCGTCACTGGTCTGGTCTGTACTGGGACTACTGGCAAGTCCCTGCCTACGTGCCCGACCTGTTGGAAGAAGGCAACCGGGGCCCAGCCATCATCTGGATCAAGCAGGCGGCCGTGCGAGCCGACCCAGCCTACTCCTCCGATAGCGATGACCCGTACTTTGGCCCCAGTCTGAAACAGTGGGCCATCGACTTTCAGAATGCGCACGGAATCCTCTCAGACGGTGTCATTGGACGTGATACACTGCAGTTCCTGAGGCGATACAGTCCTGTCGCGCCCTGAATGACTGCGCCGGATCTGCACAGAATCAATCACTATGTCGTCCATTCTTGATGCCCTGAAAAAATCGGATCAGCAGCGCTCACAACACGCTGATGCCTCCCCGTATCTGCACACCGGCTCGGACCGACAGTCGGCCAGGCGTCGACGCTGGCGACTACCTCTGGTGCTGTTATTGCTTGCAGGAACCGCCGTTGCCTGGTGGTGGCTGAGCCATGACAGTCGAGCCCGGCCGGAAGTGTCCATTGTGACTGGCTCCCAGGCAGAAACTGCCCTGGAATCCGCAGCCGCGACTGTTGAGTCTGAACCGGCAACTGCCACGCCGGAACCCAGCCCAGAGACCGTTGGATCAAGCAATGATCAAGTGATTGGCGTCGAGCCCGTGCCCACCGTCAGCATTCCACAGGCCGACCTGCCTGCCAAAGAAGCGCCCTTTGATGACGAGCCGATGGGCTTGCCGCTGGTCGAAGAGGACATGCCGATCCTGACACAGCCTTCGGTGCAGGATGACATCCAGCCGGTCGATCCGGAGCCAAGTTCGCCAGCACCGATCGTCACAGAAGATGCCCCGGAGGACCTGATTCAGCTTTCGCAGCTGCCCGCAGAAGATCGTGAGGCACTGAATGCTCTGAAAATAAGCATCGTCGTCTATAATCCGGAACCTGCCAGGGCCTTTGCCATTATCAATGGCTCACGTCACCGAATCGGAGATAATGTGCTGGACGGTGTCCGACTGTCACGAATCACCAGGGAAGGTCTGGTGCTGGATGTTGACGGCCAGCGGGTCCTGATGAGCAAGCGATAAGACGACCATGCTGATCACTCGACCTCAACATCGCCTCGGCAGCCAGCAACGCGGATTCTTTCCATTTGCCACCATCACCATAGTGCTGACGGTGCTGAGTGTGGCTATCTTGCAAAGCATTCACGATTGGCAGTTCGAGGCCTTCTCCGACTGGCTGTTCATTCCCGCCAGTTTTGTCAGCGCTATCCAGCAGTCGGTCTGGCAGCAACTCAGCCTGACCCCGCTGACCAGCACCCTGTTTCACGCCAACTGGCTGCATGTCATCGGCAACCTGATCTTCCTGCTGTTGTTCGCCATCAAGCTGGAACGCTGGATCAAACCGTTCTGGCTGATCGTCAGTTTTGCCATTTGCGGCAGTTTGTCCAATCTGATCATTCTGCTGTCCGAGCCCGAGTCACTGGCTCCGGTGATCGGGGTCTCCGGATCAGTGTCAAGCCTGATGGGCTTGCTGTTTGGACTGGCTCCGATGGCTCGAGTCGGCGTCATTCTGCCACTGGGCATTTATCTGCAACCGATCCGAATGCCGATCATTTCACTGGTCGGCGCCTGGCTGTTGCTGCAGGTGGGCTATTACCTGAGCATGGCCACTGTGACCGAAGTCGCCTGGTGGACCCACATTGGAGGATTTCTGTTCGGTTGCACACTGGCATTGACAATGCGTCTGCTCGGCTTTCGGGCCAGCAAGAGCCGCTTCTGAAGCCCACAGGCAGGTGCAGACTCAGCAGGCTTGAAATGTCCTCTTGGCAGGCCTATGTTGTGCGGACCTCTCACCGGTACACCCCATATGAGCAAGCCGACCTACAAGATCATCTTCCTTAACCACGGCAAAGTCTATGAACTGTATGCTCGCAACGCCGACAGCAGCGGTCTGATGGGATTTGTGGCGGTACGCGAGCTGATCTTCAGCGAACCTGCCTCACTGGTCATCGATCCCACCGAAGAGCGACTGCGAGATGAGTTTGCAGGGGTCAAATGCCTGCATATTCCGATGCACTCGGTGGTCCGCATCGAAGAAGTGGAAAAGACCGGTGCCTGCCTGATTCGAGACCGGGATTCTGGCGAGAAAATCACCCAGTTCCCGATGTCACCGCACCACCCCAAACGCAACGACTGATCGTTTACTGCGGGCTGGGTAACAACGCCCGCTCATGAGGGGCGTCGGACTGACCCGTGGAACGTGCGATGACCGCAGATGGCAGCAGCGTCGTCAGAGGGACCAGCGTCACGCCCTGTGACTCAAGCGTACTCAACCGCCCTGCCAACCACTCAAGTGAGTGCGGGTGGGCAATAGCGATCGCCTGTCCTTCGCGTCGCGCCAGCCTGATCCACTCATCGAAGGCGGCCTGCATGGCGGGCTCTTCTGTCTCATGATCGAGAAATACGCGCCGACTGAGCACCGGCAAACCAGTTCGACGTGCGGTGCGATAGGCGACCGACTCGGAGGTTGTCCGCGAGTCGAGGAAAAACAGACCGCCCTCTTGCTTGATCGCCTGCATCAACCACTGCATGGCTAGCGGCTCAGCCGTCAGCACGCTGCCCTGATGATTGTTGATCCCGGTCGCCTGGGGCACAGCGATCAGCGCGTCAGCCAAATGCTGCTGCCATTCACTCATCGACATTCCCATGGTCAGAGTTCCAGGCTCGGTGTTACCCATATCCTCGCCCTGCATGGGCAGATGAATGAGGATGGATCGCCCTTGCTTGGCACCCATTTCGGCAATTTTCGGACCCGCTGGGCTACCCGGTAACACAGCCAGCGCAACCGCTTCGGGTAACTGCAGCGCCATCGCGTCGCGTGAGAAGTTATGACCCAGATCATCGATAACCACGGCCACTTGTGCCTGGCCTGGCCTGCGGGCCGGTTGAATCAGGTGATCGGGTCGCGTGATCGTTGAGGTATCGAGTCGATAGACCGGTGGTTCTGATGTGGCGACTTTCTGCTCCTGCCGTGCTGCCACCTGATCGGATGCCAGCGGTGACATCCACATCAGCCAGCTTAGCCACGGCAACAGAATCGGCATCATGGGCGCCCAGACTCCAAGGCCTGGTTGATCCTGGCCGCATGGAGCAATCGCGTACCGTGCAGCAGTTGCAAGGCGCGATACAGCCGGTAGTCACGCCCGAGCAGGGCCTGCCAGTCGGGCAAGGCGCTGGCCATCTGGTCGGGCTCAGCGGCCAGAGCGCCATTCAGCGATGCCTCGGATCGAACCGCTCGAGCACGGCTGACGCCCTCATCCTCCGGAGCGTTAGCCGGCACCAGCAGACCGGGCAGGATGCCTCGCGCCTGGATCGGATGACCGTCTGGCGAGTAATAGCGCGCTGTGGTGAGTTTGACTGCACCGCCATTTCTCAGTGGCAAGACGGTCTGCACCGAGCCTTTGCCAAAGGTGCGCTCGCCAACGAGCAAGGCACGTCGATGATCCTGAAGCGCAGCAGCAACAATCTCGGCCGCTGATGCAGTGGCCGAATCAACCAGCACCACGATGGCCGTGCCCCCGGATTCATCCAGCGCAGACGCTTCGGCGCGGATGTCGCTGTTCTCGCCAGATGGGTCGCGACTGCGGGTGGTGACGATCACGCCATCGCTCAGAAACAGATCGGCCAGGCCCACCGCCGCGTTCAGCACACCACCACTGTTGCCGCGCAAATCCAGCACCAGACCGTTGAGCCCATCGTCGGCGGAGGCCATCAGACGGGTCAGACTCTGGCTGGCTGTTTCGGCGGTTCCTGTCTGAAACTCGCTGATCCGCAGGTAGCCAAAATCGCCTTGATACAATCTGGAAAATACACTCGGAACTACAATTAGCGCGCGCGGCACATCGATCCTGCGTGTCATGGTGGGCTTGTTTGCTGAGGAAATCGTGAGGGCCACTTCGCTGCCGATCTCTCCACGGACCTGATTGAGAACCTGATCAATGGTCAGTTCGCGCACCGAGAGTCCGTTCACGTCTCGGATCAGGTCGCCGACCACCAGACCAGCAGCGTCTGCGGGTGTCCCGCGGGTAACCTCACGAATCATCAGCCCGTTTTCGGTCCGCCGAACATAGATACCTATTCCTCCGTACTGACCCTGATTATCCTCCTCCAGCGCCCGTCGCTCTGCGGCCGACAGATAGCTCGAGTGTGGATCGAGGTTCTGGATCATGCCGCGAATGGCATCTTCGAGCAGCGCCTGATCCGTCGTGTCTTCCACATAATAAGTCTGGATGTAGCCAAGCACATCGGTCAGCGTGCGCAGCTGATCGAGCGTCAGCGCGGTCGTTGGATCGATCGATTCCGAAGGCACTGGCTGCGCCCAAAGGCCGGGTAGACACAGCAGCACAAACCCGACAATCAGTCCTCGAGTCAGTCTTGCTGTGTAGTGTGGGTAGGGCATGTTCTGGTTTACTGGATGAGTGGCGACAGTGTAACGAGGATGCCTGAAGGCTGCCAGCGTCGAGATGCTTGTCGGTCGCTGCCCAGATCCCGGATGCAGCCACTGCAAGTCGTGTTGGGTGTCCTGCACATGGGCACGATCAGCCATCTTGCTGCCTGACAGGCCTGTCTGTAGCGACAGTCAGACGGACCTCGGTGTTCATTTTCGGACAGTACTTCGTGACCCGTGTCCGCCAGCGATCATCCGTCGCCACCTGCCTGAATAATATCCCTCATAGTATCAACAACTTGCATTGTTGGCATGGCGCTTGCTAGCGAGTGTTCATGGACAAACCCATCCATCATCAGACAACGCCGCTGGCGCAGTCGCCTGATCA
>QIKT01000143.1 GCA_003233095.1 Oceanospirillales bacterium
CCAGGATGGGGCGAACACGGCACCCCAAGCGTGACTGGCAAACTGTATTTCGAAACCAATCGAGATGAGGCACCCAGCCGAGATGTGACGCCGGACAACGAGATCATCAATGTCAGCCTGAATCTGCGTGTTGTCTTTCCTGGTGTTGAAGTTGTGCTGGTCTCCAAGGACATCAACCTGCGCATAAAAGCCAGCATTCTTGGTTTGCAGGCTGAGGACTATCACAACGATCAGGTGCTGGATGATCTGGCGCTGTTGTACAGCGGTTCAGAGCCCATGGACGATGACTTCTGGAACAACACCGATACACTGAAATCCTGGAATGAAGGTAGCGAGACGCATTACCAAGTCCATCACCAACGCGTCGAGCACTGGCATCCCAATCAATTTCTCTATCAACCCGAGGACAACGGTACCGAGGTCATTGTAACCGGGATCGACAACGGCACGGCCAGTCTGCGCGTCACTCATGACTATCGCCGCGATAACAGCAGCATCTGGGGGATCAAGGCTCGCAATCGAGAACAGAATTTTGCCCTCAATCTGCTGATGGACGACGAGATTGATTTCGTCACTCTGCTGGGCACAGCAGGCACCGGCAAGACCCTGCTATCGCTGGCCGCCGGGCTGGTACTGACGCTGGAAGAAAAGCGTTTCAGCGAAATTATCATGACCCGTGCCACGGTGCCTGTCGGTGAGGATATCGGCTTTCTGCCTGGGACTGAGGAAGAAAAGATGACGCCCTGGATGGGCGCACTGACTGACAACCTCGAAGTGCTGACAGGAAATTCTGATGCCGACTCCTGGGGCACGGCTGCGACCAACGACCTAATCAACAGTCGCATCAAGATACGGTCTATGAACTTCATGCGCGGCCGAACGTTTCTGAATCGCTATGTGATCATTGACGAGGCCCAGAACCTGACACCCAAGCAGATGAAGACGCTGCTCACACGAGCCGGCCCAGGCACCAAGATTATCTGCCTGGGTGACGTCGAACAGATCGACACGCCCTACCTGACCGAAACCTCATCCGGACTCACCTATGCCGTTGATCGCTTCAAGCATTGGCAACACAGCGGTCACGTCACCTTGAAACGCGGCGAACGCTCCCGACTGGCGGATTTCGCCTCGCTCTACCTCTAGCAGCCTCTGACCAGGCCTTGAGCGGATCAGATTGAAATGGAAATTCGTCCCATCAAGGCGCAGGAACCGAGCCATAGTGGTTCTATGGCATGGCACGGTTCCTGTTCTGCAATGGGGGGCTTATTTGCCGCTCAAAACAACCGGGGCATGACTTGTTCAGAGGTTCCCTGGCTCAGGCGAACACCTGAACTCAGGATGTGGGGTCTGCAGGCGGTGCGCCACTGCTGGCTGTTGAGTCGATGATCACCCCGGCGGTCCCTTCCCCGTCAGCTCTGATCGCGCGGATGACTGCATGGCAGAGCGTCGCCAGTGGAATGGCAAAGAAAATACCCCAGAACCCCCAGATACCTCCGAAAAACAGGATCGCGACGATAATTGCAACCGGGTGAATGTTAACCACCTCTGAAAACAGATACGGAACCAGCGCGTTACCATCCAGAATCTGGATGGCCATGTAGGTGAAAAAAACCGCTGCAAACTCACTGGTCCAACCAAACTGACCGAATCCGACGATCATTACTGGCAGGGTCACAACCGCGGCACCGATATATGGAATCAGCACAGACAATCCCACCAGGGTAGACAGCAGCAGCGCATATTTCAGGTCAAGGATTGAGAACGAGACTAAGCTCACCGCCCCCACCAGAAGAATCTCGATAGTCTTGCCGCGCACATAGTTGCCAATTTGAACATCAACTTCCCGCCAGACTCCCAAGGTCAGTTTTCGATCCTTCGGTAGAAACTGCCTGAGCCAGGCCAGAATACGATCCTTGTCCTTGAGCATGAAGAACACCAGCACGGGCACCAGGATCAGAAAGATGATCCAGGTCACCAATCCAGACAATGATGCAATCGTCTGAGTCAGCGCTGTCTGACCCAGCAGGCCAATCTCATCCCCGGCGGTTTCCAGAATCTGATCAATCTGATCCTGGTTGACTAATTCGGGGTAACGGGCTGGCAGTCCGTTCATCGCTTCCTGAAAGCGGATCACATAGGCCGGCAGCTGACCAACAAACTGCGTCACCTGTGATGTCAGCAAGGGTACGACTCCCAGAAACAGGAAAAACAAGGTGGCAATGAACAACAGAAACACACCGCAGACTGACGCCAGTCTGGGCACACCAAGACGCTGCAGTCGCGTGACCACTCCTTCGAGCAGATAGGCAATCACCAATGCGGCAAAGAACGGCGCCAACGGCGCACCAAACAGCATGATGAAAATAATCCCCAGCGCCAGCATCAGCACAAGAATCAGAACCTGGGGGTTGGAAAAACGTCGACTTAACCAGTCTTTGACTACTTGCATGGCATGACAATCCGCAGCATGTACCGAGAGGAATCCGCATCAAGCGGTTGGGAAATAGAGTAGCAAAAAATTAACCCGCCGTGGCGGGTTAATTTCAGTCAGGAGGTGTGCTCTTGCTTCCTAAAAATCAAACTGAATCTGGAAACGGGCCTCAATGTTTTCCTCGTCCGGATCGCCGGGAGGTTCAAACGACAGCGCGTTCAGGAAAATTTCCTGAGGTGAGTAACTGGCCGAGAATCTGAATTGAGCAAATGCGCTCAGTCGCTTGCTGAAACCAACAGTCATGTTTCGATCTGAGTATTCGTTCTCAACCGCGTTGGCCAGAACAGAGGAGTTTGGCGTTGGCTGCTGGCTGGTACTGTAGCTCAACTCCCAGGCCAGATTCTCGCTGGGTTGCCAATTCCAGCCGACACTGTATATGGTCAGATCCTGCCAACCGAATTCCGGGCTATCGCTATCTCCCAGAAGAGACAGGAAACGATCTGGTAATTGCTGAGAGGTCACCGGATTGACTTCACTGTAAAGAACACGCTGGACGTCAAAACTCAGTGATGCGGTCGGCGTGGCTTGCACCATCAAGCCGAAATTGGCACTGGCCGGAATATCAAAGTCGCCGGGCTCGGAAAAGACGCCCCGGTAGCTGAGCAGAGTATCCATGTTGATGCGTGACTGATAGGTCGCACCGATGGCGACGTTATCTGCAATCTCACTGTTTACGCCAAGCCGAACACCGGTGCCGCGAGAGGTTTCCAGCCATTCACTGCGTTCAACCGGCGACATGCCGACCAGAGAGTTGAGGTTCCAGCTAGCATAGTTCTGCTGAGCGAAGACCGCTGCCACATCAACATAGCTGCTTTCCAGGAATGGAGTCCTGAACCCTGGCGCGATGGAGCTGGACTGAGATCGACGAGTCAGGCCTGCCAGAATCGATCGATCCTGCAAGGATAGAAATGGAGACTGCGGTACTTCGATGTTAGAAAAATCGATGGTCAGCATGTGACTGCGGCCACGCAGACCCAGCGGTACGACAAAATCGGGCTCAAACAGAGTGCTTCGAGATGCCAGCAGCCCCAGATCATAATATTGATAGCCGAGCGAATCGGCAAAATCCGGCAGCATCGCCTGACGTGTCACACCCTGCCACTGACCAAGATCCATGCCCTGGAAGAGTGCGGCAGTTATCCTGCTCATAGTCTGAGCCTCACCAGCCCGTTGGCTGATGGTCATCAGTTGATAGCGAGTCAGCAGGTTGGCACTGACGTCAGTGGCGTATGCGGGACAGCTGAGCAGTACCAAGCCTGGCAAGAGGGCCATTCCCAGAACTGAAAGCGATTTGTTGTGTAGTCTGCGCACCATGCTGCCCGTTAAAATTATGTTATCTGACGGATGACTTCTCGCGATAATGGCAAGAAAACAACAGCTTGTCAAACCAAATCACTCGTACCGGGCAAATCTGTCTAAAAGTTCACAAAATACAGCAACCTTGGGGCTTCAGACGACCTTTCAGCGCGCAAGAACGGGACCCGGATGAGTCGACCTGATTGCTACTGTTGCGTATCTGCAACAGTAGCGACTGACAATGAAGCGACTCAGACTAGGCAGTCTGCGATGGCTCGCCCAAACTCGGCAGTCGACGCAGAGCCGCCCAGATCAGGGGTCACCTGCTGACCCGACTTGATCGTCTGCTGAATGGCCACCTTCAGACGACGTGACTGATCTTCCATGCCCAGGTAGCTGAGCATCATGCAGGACGCCAGCAATAACGCGCAGGGATTGGCAATGCCCTGTCCTGCAATATCGGGGGCCGATCCATGCACCGCCTCGAAAATTGCGGCGTCATCACCAATGTTTGCGCCTGGAGCCAGCCCCAGCCCGCCAACCAGTCCAGCGCATAAATCAGACAGGATGTCGCCAAACAGATTGGTGGTGACGATCATGTCGAAACGCCACGGGTTCATGACCAACTGCATGCACGTATTGTCGACAATCATCTCATCGGACTCGATGTCAGGAAATTTTGCTGCGACTTCTCTGGCCACATCAAGAAACATGCCTGAGACCGCCTTGAGAATATTCGCCTTGTGGACAATGGTGACTTTCTTGCGGCCCATTTTCCGCGCCATTTCAAAGGCATAACGCGTGACCCGTTCACAGCCCTTGCGAGTGACCACCATTTTCGATTCCGCCATTTGTCCATCATCGGAAACAAACGAATCGGCAGCCAGATAGGCCCCTTCGGTATTTTCCCGGACGGTGATGATATCGATGTCCTTGTACATCGACTTGGTACCCGGGATTGTGACCACAGGTCGCACATTGGCGTACAGATCAAAAATCTTGCGTAGCGTGACATTGATCGACCGAAAACCCTTGCCGACCGGTGTGGTCAATGGGCCCTTGAGACAGGCGTCAGTCTGGCGGATCGAGGCCAGCGTCTGTTCCGGAATGAGTTCACCGTTCGCTTCCATGGCAACCAGGCCTGCCTGGTGATAGACATACTCCAGCCCGCAATCCAGTCGGTCGAGAACCTCAGTGGTGGCCTTCATGATTTCGGGGCCAATGCCATCGCCTGGAATGACGGTAATCGTGTGAGTCATGGGTCGTGTCCTGATGAATGCTAGCCGCACAGTATACCGCCTGGCGAACTTGATAATAAGCCTCTGAACGCTTCAACAAGCCCCAACAGACCGGTTCAGCCGATCACGCCCCTACGGGTCATCAACCCTGTTGCCGTGATTCGGTGGCATACAGACTTTTCAGCGTGATACTGTCGAGTTGTTCATTGAAGCTGCGATTGGCCTCCATGACATCGATCAGAGCCAGATTCCACAGATCGCCCCGATCGAGTGCTTGCAGATCGAATGGCCACACCAGCGGCGTCGTCCGGTACAGTTCGGCGAGACTGACTTCGTCCAGATCGCGTGATAACAGCCAGTCACCCTCCTCGTTTCGTTGCACCATTTCGGCTACTCGCAAATGCTCGAGCAGCGACAGAACCTGCTCGTCATCTGCCATCGGTTCGAGCTTCAGTAGCGCATCATCGGACAGCGCATGACCACTGGTCTGCTGATTCCACAAATGACCCAGCAATCGATACAGCAGAATGAATTGATGCTCCTGAGGCCACTTTGCACCTGGCTTGCCGTAACTGAAACTCTCCAGCGAGGCGGTGAATGACGCACCCAGCAGGATCACGCACCAGGACAGGTAAATCCACAGCAGAAAGACCGGAATCGCACCGAGCGCGTCGTAGATCAGCGAGTAGGCGTTGAAATTGCTGATATAGATGCCAAAACTCTTCTTGGCCAGCTCGAACAGAATGGCAGTCACCGCCGCGCCCAGCAGCGCATGGCGCCAGTTGACCCGTCGATTGGGAATGATCATGTACAGCAGGTAAAACGACAGCGCCGAGACAAACACTGGCAACAGATATCCATATAGCGGCACCTGTTCAGCCTGAGAGCGCAAGTCTGACAAAAGACCCTGCGAGAACACATAAGAACTGAAGGCCAGGCTAGCCCCCAGCAGCACGGGTCCCATCGTCAGCATCGACCAGTAGACAACAATCTTGCTGATAATCGAACGCGCCGTATGGACTCCCCAAATCCGATTCATGACCCCTTCAATAGTCGACATCATCAACAGCGATGTGATCACCAGGAAAATGCTCATGGTTACTGTCAGGCCACTTTGCCGGGTAGTCAGTGAACTGAGCTTGTCGGTGATGGTGTCCTTGATGGTTTCAGAGTCCGAATCGCTGCTACCGGTATCGGGAATGAAGTAGTTGAAGGCAAATTCCTGAGTTGTGTCTTTCCAGTCGTCTGACCCGGGTAACGCGGAGACGATCGAGATCGAGACAATCAGCAAGGGCACCAGAGACAACAGGGTCGTGTAGGTCAGCAGACCTGCCGATTCGAGCAAACCATCACGCCTGAACTTCAGACCGATGTGCCTGAGCAGCGCCTTGACACGATCAAGTCGTTGCTCAATTGATGAAGGAGATTCAGTCGTTGTCATCGAACAGTTTACCCACCTCTTCCTTGCTCATTCCACCACTCACGTGGGCCATGTACACTGTTGCCTTGATCACCTTCAGGACCCTTCGATGCCCCAGACGGTCACACTCTATCACAACCCTCGCTGCTCAAAATCCAGAGCCGCGCTGGCCCTGCTGCAGGAGCGATCGGCAAGCGTCGAGGTGATTGACTATCAGAAAAACCCGGCCGATTTATCAACGCTTGCCGCGATCGCTCGACAGCTTGATGGGCCGGTAAGCGACATGGTTCGAATGAAGGATGCCCAGCAGTTGCCGGGAGGTCGAAAATATCTCCCGGACGATGATGATGCCTGGCTCAAACTGCTGGTCGCCTATCCCGCTTTGCTTGAGCGACCGATCCTGATCGCAGACGCTCGCGCCATCATTGGCCGACCCACCGAGCGGGTGCCCGAATTCCTCGACTCACTGACCTCATGAGCAGCCGAATTCTCATCCTCTACTACAGCCTCGACGGCAGCACCGCACGCCTTGCCAGGCAAATCGCACGAGGCGTGGAGTCGGTCGGTGGCGAATCGGTGTTGAGGACAGCCCCCTCATTGCATCAGTCGGCAGAGGAAGCGCAACAAGGCACACCGGTAATCTGTGAACAGGACTGGAATGATTGCGACGGCTTGATCATGGGCAGCCCAACCCGATTCGGGAACATGTCGGCCGCATTGAAACGGGTTATCGACAACACTGCAGGGCTGTGGGCTTCCGGGACGTTGATCGGCAAACCAGCAGCCGTATTCACCTCAAGCAGCTCTTTTCACGGAGGCCAGGAATCCACGCTGCTGTCGATGATGCTGCCTTTATTGCACCATGGCATGCTGATCACTGGTGTGCCTTACAGTCTGCCGGCGATTCATGCCACCCAATCGGGGGGAGGCCCCTACGGTGCCAGCCATGTGGCCACCGAAGCTCAGGGCAATCGCCTGACTAGCGATGAGAAGGATATTGCCTTTGAGTTGGGAAAGCGGGTGTGTCGGGTTGCAACGCAACTGAAGCAAGGAGATTCACGCTGATGATCTTCATACTGACCTATCTGTCTCTGATCGGACTGCACGGATATTGGCACCTGTTCTGGCATCCGGATCCATTGTGGCTGAAGGTGGTCATTCTGCTCCCATTGCTGCTGCCGTTACCCTGGCTGCTGCGCCAAAGCAGCCATCAGACCCGGGTGATTTGCTGCTACATCAGCTTTCCCTACTTCATTCATGGCATGACCGAGGTGGTCGCCAATCCAGCCAACCGGATGCTGGCACTGACCGAGGTGGGGCTTTGCCTGCTGCTGTTCATTACACTGATCCGTCAGAACGTGCTAAGCCGGCGAAGCGACTGAACCCCGACCTGTCTGTGACCTGCGCAGCGGCTGCTTATTGCCGGTACAGTCGCTCGACCAGTTCCAGCATCAACAGGGTTCTGGTGATCATGTCACCGGTTCCCGCTCCATTCATCTGACTGTGCGCACCGAGTAACTGTGCAGCGAGCCGAGTACGCTCTATGGCCAAGCCCACCAGATCGGTGACCGGCTTCTCGTCGTTCTGCATGGCCAATACCACTCGTCGGTCTGGCAAGCCATTTTCACCGTTCAACAAGGCCGCCAGCATCTGTTCGGTTTCGACAAAGACCGGATCGAACAAACGCAGATAAGTCTGCAGTGCCGACTTGTATATCTGCAGCCTCATCATCACCCCGGACAAGGACCCCTGGCCGTTCTCGCCAGTTTCCACAACACCCAGTAATTGTGCGTAGAGTTCGCTGTTCCATTGCCCATACAGCTCGGCCAGACGAGTATCGACTTCCTCGCGCAGGGCTTCATTGACCGGCATCAGGGAACTTTCGTCATTGTCGAACCAGTCGCGCCACTCATCGCCATCGGCCCAGTGTTCGGAAAAGATATCGCTGGGTACTGTGCGTGCGGTGGTCAGAAACGTCAGTCGGCGTGGTACCAGATTGAATCGGTCTTCGGGCAACTGTGAGGTGACCTGGGTCTCGAACAAGTCCCTTGGACAAAAGGCTTCAAGCACCTCGTCGGTATTGGCACCAAACAGATATTCATACTCCCGATGGGACAGAACGGGCATCTCGAAAATCGGCTCGTTGATGCCGTCAAAACGACCCACAAGCTTGTAGGATAGGGTCCCGAAATAGTTAGCCATCGCCGTGTACCCGTTGTCAGGAACCACGGCTCTGCGATCGACCCACTCCACCTGGTCATAGCAGATACTCAGCGTGCCGAGTTGAATCTGATGGGCGACGAGCAACTCCCCGGGAAACAGGCCGAACAGTGCCCGGGTTGAAGGCAACTCACGTGTCATGCCGCAGCTTCGGGCCACATCGCAGGGACCGATCGTCAGCTCGGTCGGACGATAATCGGTGGACTGGGCTGCATCAAGGCCCAACTGGATGTCGGACTGCTCTCGCAGCACCTGACTCCGAAAATCTTGCGTGCTGCGCTCAATGGCAGTCGACAATCGAGCGACTTCCTGTCGGTATTGCTCGATCAGTTTGGCCGCTGCTTCCAGACCGGACGCATCGCGACATTGACGAAGTGCGGCCGCATAGCCCAGCAAATCCTGCCCTTTCTCACGCAGTCCTTCAACGGTCGGCTGCATCGCTCCCGAGGCCACAAAGTGAGGCCACTGAGAGGCAAACCAGACCAGAGATCGGACGGCCATTGACCATTCAAACGGATTCACGATCTGATCATCAGGCAGATTGCAATCGGTCGCCAGTGTGCGTTCTGCGAAACCGCCCCAGTAATTAATACGCTGCCATGGCAGCAGCCGAAGCTCCCGATTCAGGTGTTCGATTTCGTAGGGACCTGAGCCACGCCCAGTCAATTCTACCTGTGCAGCGCTGTCCGCCGCCCATCGACTGAACGCTTCGATACAGCGCTTGAATTGCCCATCTGTGATCGGTTCGCTGGGCAGAGGGAGGGGCTGCTGCCCTATGACATAGCAGGCCGCGACATCATCAATGATCGACCGACGCAGCGGCTGCATCAGATACCGATCAATATTGGCCTGCCCCATATCCAGCAACACGCGCAGATCAACCAGAGCCTTCTCACGCACAGTCTGGATTGCAGCCAGATCAGCGCCTCCCTGCGGGCTTGACTGGGACGGCTGCTGTCGTTCCCGCAGGAGTTGCCTGAGTTGCTGATAGACCCCTGCCCACTGAGTATTGATCGCGGTCAGCGCTGGTAATATCTCCGGATTCAGGATATCGAGCTGTTCGAGCAGGATCCGAAGTTGCTCACAGGATTCGGCCTCACGGCAGCTCTCAGCTTGATTGGCAAGCTCCCACAGGCTATCAAGCAAGGGCAGATACTCACCGTTCACCGATTGATTGACTGCCGCGATGACGGCCATCCAGCGCAGCGTCCTGTCTGGATCGTCACGGCCAAGCACATAGGCACGATAAGGAAGCAGCCGATTGCGGACCTGCATCTCCTGCCCACCCGGTAATGCCTGATGGAACAACCGGTCCACAGTGTCGGTCATCAATACTCCCCAATCACTCGGGGTCTCCAGGGACTGCAGAAGTTCAGTCGTGGAATCATCCAGTGAGCGCCATTCTTCAATGGGGGCATCCAGCGACAACGGCAGCCATGGATCGATCAACGGCAGAATCAGTGGAATCAGTTCAGGCTCACGCTGCAGCTGGTCGAGAAAGTCTCCCCAGAACCAGGGTGCGTGCGCGTGTGCCCATTGCATCATGTGGCGCTGCTGATGCGGCGTCAGACGCAACGATTGAGGCGTCTGTGTATACAGGCTGAGGGCCATATCTTCTAAACCCTCAGGCGGCCATGAAGATGGCATCTGGTCCAACTGGCCGATCAAGGAGGGGCGAAGAATGGCATCCACCGCATCAAGACTTGCCGGATAATGTCCGACCACCGAGGTCCCTTCAGAAGCCGCCGCATCCTTCAGCGGCATCAGGGCCAACTGCCATTCCAGCCACTGTTCGGCAATCGACCAGGGCTGTGTATTCTGATGTCTGCGTATGGCCAGACTGGCACGGCGAACCAGCAGGTGTCGCGTGGCGGCCAATCCTGGATCGACGGCCAGATCAACTCTCAGAGCGATCTCGACAGCCAAGCGGGCACGATCCTCAGCACTTTCGGGAAGTGCCACCGCGCTTGATGACCAGCTGATCATCAGGATCGATACGAACAGCAGGTTCTTGATACCCAGGCTCAGGGACAGCACTCTCAATCGCTGCACCCCGCCAGCCGAGGTCTGATTCCAACCAGGATTTGAAAGTGTCCGGACCATGGAGTTGAGCATGGAGTTGAGCAAAAGGGGCTTGTGAAGTAATCCAGTCATTGTGACGATGATACACAGCCTGCTGCTCGTCCGAAAGCCAGCATTGGTGCCAGCCCGAAGCGGTCTGTGGCAGGCTTGTTAACCGACTCTTCGAGGTACAGCGAGGAGGTGCCAATTGATCTGTTCAGCGAGGTGGCGTTTATTCTCGAGTCAATTGCCGATAAGATACTCTGCTTTGCCAGCCCCGAGCATGGAGAACCCCGTGAGCCTGACCATCCTGACCACTGGCGGCACCATCGACAAGATCTATTTCGACGCCAAGAGCGATTATCAAATCGGCGAGCCACAGATCGGCGAGATACTCAAAGCCTTCAATGTGGGGTTCGACTTCGAAGTGCTGCCACTGATGCGAAAGGACAGTCTGGACATCGAAGACCAGGATCGGCAGTTGATCCTGAACACCATCGAAGCACATGACAATGATCGGTTCCTGATCACACACGGTACCGACACCATGGTGGAGACCGCACAGGTGCTCATACCATTGGCCCGCTCGAAGGTCATCGTCATGACGGGCGCTCTGAATCCGGCCCGCTTTACCGGCAGCGATGCGGTGTTCAATATCGGCTGCGCGGTGGCGGTGACCCAGATGGCCGATTGCGGCATCTATATTGCCATGAATGGCCGGGTATTCAGGCCGGATCACGTCCGCAAAAATCGTCAGGAAAACCGCTTTGAGGAAGTCTGAGGAATGCTAAGCATACCGCCGATTGACGAAAAAAGAGGCTATCCGCGATTGGCCATGAATGGTGCCGTATTTCTGGTCCAGGGTGAAATTGCCTACCTGAGTGAATTACTCAACGTCTCGGCAGGCGGCGGGTGCATCCGCAAGCCCGAGCGCTGGAAGAGCGTTCAGGACCCGATTTTTCGGTTGTTTGTGGTCCTTGAGGATGAACAGATTCTGTGCATCCAGTCCAAAGTCATCCACGAACGCGGCAAGCAAGTCGGTTTCGAGTTCCTGCCCGGCTATGCCATCGAGGCCGAGCTGTTGCTGAGCGAATCAGGTAAATGGGTGAGATGACTGAGCGTTCACGACGACTGACCAAGCTGACTAACAGACTGTAACAACCGGCGCTATCTGGCCGACAACATGACACATAAGAATTGAGGAAAGATGATGAAAATACTGGTCTGCCTGAAACAGGTTATTGATTACCAGGTCCGGGTTCAGGTCAATCCTGACGCGACTGGCGTGGTCACTGACGGCGTCAAGATGAGCATCAACCCCTTCGACGAAATTGCGCTGGAAGAAGCCTTGCGACTTCGTGAAGCCGGCAAGGCAACCGAAGTGGTTGCTGTCAGCATCGGCAATGCCAGCGTCAAAACCCAACTGCGAACCGGACTGGCGATGGGCGCCGATCGCGCCCTGCATATTCTCAGCGAAACCGCCATCGACCCGCTAACAGCAGCACGGGTGCTGCTGAAAATCGTCGAACACGAAGCGCCCGGACTGGTCATCATGGGCAAACAGGCCATTGACGATGACTGCAATCAGACCGGCCAGATGCTGGCTGCGCTCTGGGATCGCCCCCAGGCCACCTTCGCTTCGGAGCTACTGGTCGATGGACAGACTGCACGGGTGACCCGTGAAGTCGATGCCGGGCTTGAAACCATTGAGGTGGATCTGCCTGCCGTTGTAACCACGGATCTGCGCCTGAACACACCACGCTTTGTCAAACTGCCCGACATCATGAAGGCGAAGAGAAAGCCGCTGGACGAATCGCCGATCGACAGCTACGGCATCGAAGCAGCCAACGCTGCCCAAGCCCTGAATTATGCGCAACCGCCAGAACGCAAGAAAGGCGTGATGGTCGACTCGATTTCCGAACTGGTCGAGGCGATGAAACAACGAGGAGTGCTGTGATGAGCCGTCTGATGATCATTGCCGAACATGACGGCAAGCAAGTAAGTCCCAATACCGCCAAGTGCGTCACCTGTGCCAGCCAGATGACCGATTCAATTGACGTGGTGGTGTTCTCCAACGGCGCCAAGACCGTCAGTACACAAGCTGCTGCGCTGACCGGAGTTTCTCGAGTCATCAGCGTCAATGCCTCAGAATTCGACCACCCGCTGGCCGCAGTACTGGCACCGCAGGTGGTCGCACTGGCCGGCGATTACAGCCACGTTCTGGCGCCGTCATCCAGTTTTGGCAAGGATCTGTTGCCACGCGTTGCAGCGCTGATGGGCGTGACCCAGATCAGTGACCTGATGAGCGTTGAAGGGGATCATCGCTACACGCGCCCGATCTACGCGGGGAACGTTGTGTTGACCGTCGAAGCCAATCGCGACGAACCTCTGATTGCGACCGTGCGTGTTGCCTCCTTTCAGGCTGCCGGCAATGATGGCTCGGCCAGCATCGCGCAGGCTGACCCACAACCGATTTCAGGCTCACACACCCGTTTTGTGTCCCTTGAGAGAGGCAATTCAGAGCGTCCCGATCTGCAGTCTGCAGCGCGCGTCATCTCAGGTGGCAGAGGGGTTGGGTCGGCGGAGAACTTCAGTATTATCTACAGCCTGGCGGATCGAATGAACGCGGCCGTAGGTGCCTCCAGAGCCGCCGTGGACGCAGGCTTCGTTCCCAATGACATGCAGGTCGGCCAGACCGGCAAGATCATTGCTCCGGATCTGTATGTCGCCATCGGTATTTCGGGGGCTATTCAACACCTGACCGGTATCAAGGATGCGGGCACCATTGTTGCTATCAACAAGGACCCGGATGCCCCCATCTTCGAAGTGGCGGACATCGGGCTAGTCGCAGATCTGTTCACAGCCTTGCCCGAGTTGGAAGAATTAGTTTGAGAAAGCAGACGGTTTGACTCGTAATTGACCGCAGGTATCGCTTAGAATCCAGACAGCACCACAGCCGGGGACAGGATCGCGAGTGCCAGATGAATACCAGATAGATGGCTACGAGATCGGCAAGGAAATTGGCGCGGGCGGGATGGCTCGCGTTTTCCTGGCCAAACAGATGTCGTTGCATCGACAGGTCGCGATCAAGATATTGCACCCTCATCTGACCGGCGGCGGCGACTTCCGCAAACGTTTCCTGCATGAAGGCCAGATGCTGGCCCGGCTCAACCATCCGAATATTGTTGCCATTTACGATATCGGCACAAGCAATGATGCCTCCTACATGGCAATGGAGTACCTGCAAAGCGGGACGCTGAACCAGCGCATTCGCGATGGCATGTCGTTAGCTGAAGTCATTCGCGTCTGCACGCAGATTGCTCATGCTCTGAGCTTGGCGCACCACAACCATATCGTCCACCGTGACCTCAAGCCTTCCAACATCATGTTCAAGGATGAGGTCACGCCAGTACTGACCGATTTCGGTATTGCCAGGCAGCTTGATACCGATCATCGCATGACCAAGACTGGCATGGTCGTGGGGACACCGTATTACATGAGCCCGGAACAGCTATCGGGTCAGGACATAGACGGTCGAGCGGATCTGTACAGTCTCGGCGTCATGCTGTTCGAGTTGTTGACCGGAGACCTGCCGTTCAAGGCTGAAGAACCTCTTGCGCTGGCCATGCAGCATGTGCAGCAACCGCCACCGCCGCTTCCGGATAACCTGGCCGAACTGCAACCCATCCTGGACAAGATGCTGGCCAAGAGCTGTACCGATCGTTTCGGTGACATGATTGATTTCTGTGAAGCAATGCAGTCGCTGGTGGCAGAGAACACAGATTTTGCGTCTCGACTCTCCGGCGAAACCCAGCTGTTCAGCACCGATCAGTTCTCCGATCCGAGGTTCAAGGCCAAGGCCCCCAAGCCAGCCAGTTCCCAGGAAACCGGGATGGCCAGCTCTCAGATCACCTCTGGCGGCGGTCGATGGCGGACCGGCAAATTATTGGCCATCGCTGCGATGCTGCTAATCAGCGCGGGCGTGGGCACCTATATGTTGTGGCCTGATAATCGCCCTGGTCTGGAACTGAGTGACGAAAAGCAGCAGATCGTCGACAACCTGCTGATGCGCGTCAATGGCTATATCGCTGTCAACCAGATCGACACGCCCGAAGGCAAGAATGCGGTTCAAATCCTCCAGCAAATCGAACAGATGGCTCCCAATCATCCGGATGCACGCGATCTTGCAGAGCAGATCATTATCTACTATCAGACCGACGCCAGCCTGGCACTGGACAACGATGACCTGGAAGCCGCATCGATCAATGTCAACAAGGGCCTGGCTCTGATCCCCGATAACAAGGCCCTGCTCGATCTGAAATTCAGAATCGAGTCACAGCAACAGCAGTTCGAGAACCAGCTGATCGTCACCCGCTTGCTGAATCAAGCCTCTGGGCAGATCGAACAACGCCAACTGGTACAACCGGTCGGCGACAATGCCTTGAGCAGCTTTGATCAGGTGCTGAAAATTGACCCATTGAACGAAACCGCTTCAAAGGGACGCCAGGCGATCCAGCAGACTCTGATCGACCAGATTGATCGGGAAATTGCCGAGGGCGAGCTTCAACTGGCCGCACGGCATCTGAGTGAGACTGATGTCCTGTTTCCAGGTTCTCGGCAGGTATTGATCGCCCGCGAAGCACTGAATAACGCCCAGGGTGACATCATCGCCAGGCAGGAAGTCGCTGAGCTGCTCGACCGTGCTGACACCCTGATGACTTCAGGCACGCTGGTCAGCGATGACGGCGAATCGGCGCTGGACTTGTATCAGTCAGTGCTCGGCAAGGATATGGATAACACCACGGCAATCGACGGACTGTCCAGAATTGGCAGTAGTTATGCCAACCAGGCCGAGCAAGCCCTGGCCGGCGAACAGTTTCCCCTGGCCGCCTCGTTGGCTCAGGATGGACTCAGAGCCTTGCCGGATAACAGCCGTCTGCTGAACATCCAGTCCAGAGCGATCTCGGCGCTGGGCCAACAAGAACAAGAAATCGAGAATGCTCTGGCATCCGCACTGAGCTGGCAGCAACAGGGAAACTTCTTTGGTCCAGGTGATCAGAACGCTTACGCTGGCTACCAACGGGCTCTGGAACTCGACCTGGACAATGCACGCGCCAAGGCGGCCTTGAGACGTTTGCCAGAACAGATCATCGCCAGCATCCAGTCATTGCAACGGGCGGATCGCTTCACCGACGCGATGACCTTGCTCGAGCAGGCTCAAGCCCCGTTTGGCGCCGAACGTTTCGCTGCACTGCGCAGTGAGCTGGATCAGCAACTGGCCGCTCAACAGACTCAGCGTGAGTTGCAGCAGCAAATCCAGCAAACACGACAACTAATCGCGGTGCGCCCGTTCACCCAGGACAGCATCCTTGCCGCAGCCGGCCAGCTCAAACAGTTGTTGCAAACCTACCCCAACGATGCGCGTCTGGTCGCCCTGCTGGCAGAGTACACACAGGCCATTGCCGGACAGGCTGAATCGCTCAGCCAAGGTGAGAACGACTTGGCCGCGCTGATTTTGATGGATTATGCGCTGGATGCTTTTCCAAACAATCAACGACTGTCTGACAGCTATAGCCGAATCGAGCAGACACGCCGACAACGCCTCCAGGCCGAGCAAGCCCGACTTGCCGCTGTTTCCGGCACTTTAGCGATCGACGCCCTGCCGTGGGCCGAATTGACGGCAATCAGGCGCAGTGATGGCAGTTCGGTCAGCCTGCCGGATCAGCGCACCACGCCATTGACACTGTCTTTGCCTGAAGGCCAATACACTCTGACACTCGACAATGCCGATGGTAACCCTCAGGAACTCATTGCCCAGATCACCCGTCAGCAGGTCGTCCTGCTGACAGCCGACTTCAAGACCCTCTCGGCGAACGATTACTTCCGCAGAGCCAACTGGTGAGCTCCGGGCCGATCAGATCGTTGCCAGCAGTGACCTTCGTGCTTGGCATGCTGGTGACCTCAGTCGCGCATGCCGACTTCAAGCGCGATTATGGTCGGGCCCTGAAAGACCTGCGCAATGGTGAGACCGTCCGCGCCATCGAGCTACTGGATTCGGCCATTGCAGATAACGCCAGCTCAGCCGAGCGGGTGCGCATCTACGGAATGCGATTCGAGCCCTATCTGCCCCACTATTATCTGGGTAAGGCACATGCCACAGCGGGAGACTGTACGTCAGCCAGTGCTGCGTTTGCGGAAGCCGCCCGGCAGGGCATCATTGCAGGCACCGAACTGGCTAATGATTTTGCTCAGGCCAGATTGCAGTGCCAGGGTACTGCTGAGGATCTGGATTCTCTGGCTCAGGAAGCCAGTGACGCCCGATCAGGCCTTCAACAGACTCTGAATCGGATGCGGAACTTCGCTGCCGATCAAACAGCGCAATCCTTCACCCGATCCGACACCACATGGAATCAGACCATTCAGGCTGCCGAACAGGCTGAATCGGAATTTGACGGACTACTTCGCTATGCCCAGCAGCAGTCCGATAGCGACGCCATTCGCAACCTGACCAAACAGACCATCACGCTGAGCGGGAGTCTCGACCAGGTCCTGCAGAACGCCCAATCACAGCTCAAAGCACTAGCCGAGCAGGCGCGCAGTGACGAGGTCGAAAAATCCGCCTCTGAACGACGCCAACTGATCCAGACTATCGCCAGTGTGCGATCGTCACCGGGCAATCCATCGGGCAATCCGGCCATCGAACAACAACGCAGCGCACTGAACGAACTGGTCGCGCGTGCGGAAAATCTGTCCAGGACGGCCTCGTTGGCGCAAATACAGCAACTGAACAGGGACATCAGTTCTGGCCTCAGACGATACCGCAGCAGCCTTCAGGAGTTTGAAGCCGAACAACAGGCCCTGGCGAACAAAGCACCTCCCGAGGCACTGCTACTGCTGGCCAGAGACTACTTTGGCGGAGATTATCAACAAGTGGTTCGACAGGCACAGCCGGATCGGTTCGATGACATTCGATTTCAGATCCAGGCATTGCTATTCCGTGCCTCAGCCCAGTACAATCTGCACGCTCTGAGTGCTGCCGGTGATGATGGCCTGCTGCGTGCAGCACGAACGGACATCCTCAGCATCAAACAACTGGATACAAGTTTCGCTCCGTATCTGGCCGCATTCTCGCCCAGATTTGTGGCACTGTTCGAACAGACCAGCCTCTAGCCCGGATTATGCATGAATAGATAACACAAAAGCCTGGAATGTGCGAAAATAGTATTGTGAAACAACCACTTAAGCACAAAAAAGCTTTTGCATGAGCAACGATAACACGAAACAGACTGTGTTATTCAAGGAGCCGTCGAACAAGTCGGTCGTTGTACGGTTCGATCAGGGCCAGGCCAGCTCAGATGGCGGCGCGGTGCTGCTCAAAGCGTGTGATGAACGGCTGGGATTGAGCGCAGCGATGTCCGCCAGTTTCACTGAC
>QIKT01000110.1 GCA_003233095.1 Oceanospirillales bacterium
CTGCAGCGGGAACTTCTCGGGGCGGCACCTTGGCGATGATCTGCGCCAGGGCCTCGATGTGTGCTGGCGTGGTCCCGCAGCAGCCCCCCATGAGGTTCAACCAGCCTGCTTCGGCGAATTCTTCGAGTACCTCGGCCATGTCCTCGGGGGTCTCGTCATAGCCGCCCAGTTCATTCGGCAGCCCCGCGTTGGGGTGGACGCAGACCCAGGTGTCGGCAATGGTAGAGAGTGTTTGCACATACGGTCTCAGGTCACTGGCACCCAGGGCGCAATTAAGGCCGATGAACCAGGGTTTGGCATGACTGACCGATCCCCAGAAGGCTTCGACGGTCTGTCCGGACAGGGTGCGGCCGCTGGCATCGGTGATAGTGCCTGAAATCATGATCGGCAACTCGAGACCGGTCGCCTCGCTGTGGTTGAGGATCGCCTGAATGGCGGCTTTCGCGTTCAGGGTATCGAAGACCGTTTCGACCATGATCAGATCGGCACCGCCATCGGCAAGGCCTCGAACAGCATCTTCGTAGGCAGCGAGCAGGGTGCCAAAGTCGATATTCCGAAACCCTGGCCGGTTCACATCCGGTGACATGGATGCCGTGCGGTTGGTCGGCCCAAGGATGCCGACACAATATCGAGGGCGATCGGGGGTCAGTCGAGTCATGTCATCGCAAGCAGTCCGGGCAAGTCTAGCACCAGCACGATTGATCTGATAACAGAATGCCTCACAGCCGTAGTCGGCCTGAGAGACCGAGGTTGCATTGAATGTGTTGGTGCTGATCAGGTCTGATCCAGCTTCGAGGTAGCGGCGGTGAATGCTGCCAATGGCATCAGGCCGGGTCAGATTGAGCAGATCATGATTGCCCTTCAAACTTGCTGACAGGCCTGCCAGATCCTGATTCCGATAATCGTTTTCGGTCAGTCCGAGGTTCTGTATCTCGGTGCCAGTCGCGCCATCGAATAGCATAATCCGACGCGTCAGGGTTCGTTCCAGGGCCCGCAGCCGCTTGGTCCGTTCGGGTTGCAGATCAGTATCGGTCATCGCAGCGACGCCAGCAGGGTGATGACCTGATAGTGCGGAGGCCTGGATTCCATCGAGGTGACTTCGCAAAAAGTGGCTGCCAGCCCAGCGTTCTCGCAGAGCATGATCAACTCCTCGATCTGGTAGCCTTGATTGACGTGATCGAATGCTTCGCAGACCTTGTGGGTGTGTGATTTCAGTATGGCGGCCAGCAGTTGGCCGTCGGGTTTGAGCACGCGGGCAATTTCGGACAGGACCAATTCTGCCTGATTGGAATAACTCAACGCATGCATCATCAGCACCTGGTCAAAGCAGTTGGCTTGAAACGGCAACTGATGCATATCGGCCTTTTCAAAGGATACATTGGACAGGCTTGACAGACGCTTGTGGCCGGCAGCAACGACCCGATCATTGATATCCACACAGGTGACTGAACCGGATTGGGCTGCGATCAGTTCAGCCAGTACCCCATCCCCGGAAGCGATATCCAGCACGTCGCCCAAATGCACCAGTTTGAGCATGGCGCGTGCGGTGGCTTCCCAGGTACGACCTGGCGAATAGTGTCGCTCCATGTCGCCAGCAGCCCGGTCGACCCAGCTGTTACCCAGTGCTCTGGCGGCCAGAACCTGCTCGAGCTGATCGCGATCGTCCTGCAACAGGCCGTCATCGGTGGTATCCTTAATGACTGACCAGAGATTCAATTGGGCGGCCTTCAGTCCTCCCTCGTTAAACCGGTAATACACCTGTACACCCGACTTGCGGTCGATCACAAAACTCAGTTGCCGAAGTTTTGCCAACTGTGTTGAGACTCTTGGCTGTGCGAGTCTTGTAATGTTTGCCAGTTCGGCCACGGTCAGCTCTTCACGTTCCAGAAGCACCAGCAGACGGACACGGTTAGGGTCGCTGAGCAGTTTCAGCAAGTGTGTTGTTGATTGAAGGTTGATTTTATATCCTTATATGCAGATATAGAGATATTGAGAGGGTAGCGGTCCGCCTGCGCCCGGTCAAGCCGGTGAAAGAATTTGCTGGGATCAATCGGCTATATCGAACAATCAGCGTATCGAGGATTCAGCGAACGTGGGCCTCGCAGGCCATAAACTTGCCACATTGACAGTTATCAGAGCATCAGGAAGGACTATGGATTTCAACTTTAGCGAAGAACAGATAATGATCCGCGATGCGGCTCGTGAATTTGCCCAGAAGGAAATTGTACCGATTGCCGCAGAGTTTGATGAAAGCGGCGAATTTCCAATGGCGACCATCAAGCAGATGGGCGAGCTGGGTCTGATGGGCATCGAAATGCCAGCCGAATACGGCGGTTCAGGGATGGACACCATCTCCTATGTGCTGGCGCTGCAGGAAATCAGCGAAGCGGATGCCAGTCACGGCACCATCATGTCGGTCAACAATTCTCTGTATGCCAATGGCCTGCTCTGGCACGGTACGGAAGCTCAGAAACAGTCGTTTCTGCGCCCGGTTGCCGAGGGTCAGGCCATTGGAGCCTATGCCCTGTCCGAACCTCAGTCAGGATCAGACGCGGCCAATATGCGCGTTCGCGCGGTCAAATCGGCTGACGGCAGCTATTACACGATCAATGGCAAGAAGTCCTGGATCACCTCGGGTCCAGTCGCTCGCTTCGTGGTTCTGTTTGCGGTGACCGACCCGGATGCCGGTGCCCGGGGCATCAGCACGTTCATGATCGACACCGAACTGAACGGTTTCATTCGCGGCAAAAAAGAGCCCAAATTGGGAATTCGCGCCTCGGCGACTTGTGAAGTCGAATTTGACGATTACCAATGTCCAGCGGAGAACCTGGTGTCAGAAGAGGGCAAGGGATTTGGCATCGCCATGTCGGTGCTGGATGCCGGCCGCATCGGAATTGCCGCCCAGGCGGTTGGAATTGCCAGCGCGGCCTACAAGGCATCACGCGAATACGTTCAGGAGCGTCAAGCCTTTGGCAAGCCGATTGGTAGCTTTCAGATGATCCAGTCGAAGATTGCCGATATGAAAACCCGCCTCGAAGCGGCCGAATTGCTGACCATGAAAGCGGCCTGGAAGAAAATGACGGCAGAGCAGACCGGTGAACACTATGGCACCGATGCCTGCATGGCCAAGCTGTTTGCCTCCGAAGCGGCAAATTACATCACCCATCAGGCTGTTCAGATTCATGGCGGAATGGGTTATAGCAAGGAAATGCCTCTGGAGCGCTACTATCGCGACGCCAAGATTACCGAGATCTACGAGGGCACCAGCGAGATTCAGCGCATGGTGATTGCTCGAAATGAAACCGGTTGCCGCTAAGCGCTTTCCGACTCACTGAATGTGATTGTCAACAGGCCGCTGATGCGGCCTGTTTGCTGTGCGATATCAGGACAGGGTGCGCAAGGCGTCTTTGAGTTGACGCTCCACCGCCGAATGCTGATGACCGGCGTATCGAAGCTGCACATAGGCGTCGATGACCCGGTCGATCTGATCGGTCAATTGAGGGCAGTTTGCCTTGCATCGACGGGCAAAGTCGATCGGTCCTTCAGCAGGGCTCGATTCCACTCCCAACTTCTTCATGCGCTTCTGGAACGCTAGATAGAGTTGATGAATTCGATCTGGGTCGCGACGTTCCTGCTGCCGGATCAGCCGCCACAATGCCAGCGCCAGAATGGCCGAAGAGATCAGTGTCAGCGCAAGCACCGATTGCTTGTGGGTCATGTCTTCGATCCCCAGCGGTTTGAGCAGGCTGTGTTGCCGGGCCTTGTCAAAATTGATGACCTGCTGATTCCAGAAGCGCTGCAGCGAATCGAATCGATTGCGCAGGGCACGCATCCATTCATAATCGAAAGGCCCTCTGGAGCGCTCGAAGGTATCCAGAGCACCCAGATTGACGCGATCAGCCGCCACTGCCGCAGTGGGGTCGACTCGCATCCAGCCACGATCTTCCAGCCAGACTTCCGACCAGGCATGTGCATCGGATTGGCGTACCAGCAGATATTCTGATTCCTCGTTGTAGAATCCACCTTGATAGCCGGTGACGACTCGGGACGGGATACCCGCTGCTCGCATCAGAGCAGTAAACGCCGATGAATAGTATTCGCAGTAACCACTTTTGGTCTCGAACAGAAAGTCGTCTACTGAATTGCGCCCGATTGGCGGCGGGGTAAATGAGTATTCGAATCCTTCGGTGCTGAACATGTTGATCGCTCGCTGAACGATCAGACCAGGAGACTCGGTCTCTTTGCGCCATTGATCGGCCAGTGCCTGTGTGAGTGGATTGAAACCATCGGGCAACTGCAAGGCTGCTTCGCGGAACATCGGCCCCAACTCCAGATCAAGAGGGATGTCTGGGTCACTGATCATGTTCAGCGTCGTGATCGATGTGATCGGACGCCGTTGATACATGGTCATGTCGGTTTCCATCCGGGTTCTGTCAGGGACTTCGACGATTCTGTCGAGTCCAAAAACCCAGTGGTTCTGTGTCGGCTCCATGGTCAGACTGTAACGAAAGGGGTCGGTGATCTGTTCAGGGTCGATGCTGGGCGGATTGCCCACTGTGCGTTGACGGGTCCACTTTCGACCATCGAAATTCCACAGCGTCGGGCCTCGCCAGTAGCGCTGGGATTGAGGCGGTATAACGCCTTCGAACTCCACTCGAAATGCCGGTGAATCGTCAATGAACAATTTCAGAATATTGCCGGGCTCCATTTCGTCGCTGATCCCGGTCTTGGCGTTCAAGGATTTCTGCGGGACACCCCACATCGGCGATTCGAGTCTTGGAAAGAACAGAAACAGTGTGGCCATCAGCGGGATGCCATACAAGAGCATGCGCAAGGCGGACTGAAACAAGTGGCGATTACTGATGAATTGGGTGTTGCTGCGACCGGACAATTGCCGAATCGGTTGATGTTCGATGACGATGAGTGTGGCAGTGATGACCACCACAACGCCGAGCAGATACAGCGTCAGATAGAACGACTGATTGAACAGGAATTGGGTAATGGCGACGAAATACGCCATACTGATCAGCAGGTAGACATCACGTCGTTTGGCTGTTTCCATGACCTTCAGCGCCAGCATCACGCAGAGCAAACCAGTATTGGCCTGGCGTGACAACAAAGTGCCATATTCAAGCCAGATTCCGGCCAATGCCAGTAGCGTCAGGCACAGCTTGATCCAGCCCGGTATGGAGCGACGCTGATGTTTCAGCTGCCAGATCCGCAAGGCGCAGGCAGCCAGAAATAGGCCCAGAAACCAGATGGGCAGACGTTCAATATGAGGAGCGACGACCAGTGCCAGACTGGCCAGAAGCCAGGTCATGGTTCGCATGTCAGGCGCTGAGGCGGCGATCTTCGGCAAGTCGACCGATTGGTAACTGCTGTAACTCATCCAGCTGCTCCGGACTGAAATTCAGCCAGTGCCTGCAGGCAATGGTGCATGTGAGCATCGCCATGACCCGACTGGATCTGCTGATCTGGCAATTGCAGGGCGTAGTGCAAGCCACGTTCATTGGCATCGATGATCCAGCTGCACAGGCGAGACAAGCGTGCTTCGACCCCCTGAATCGGTAGGTTGTGATAGTCCAGAACGATTTCCTGATTGTGATGATCTGAAAACACTTTGGAGGTCAGCTGCCCGGTTCGGGCAACCACCTTCCAGGCCATCAGTCGGGATGGGTCACCCGGTTGGTAATCACGCAGCCCGGACCACTCTTCATCGCCGCGTTGCTCCGGCCGACCGGTTGAATCGTGATGGCCGGAGGGCAGGGTCGGGGCACCGGTTTCTGGGGCTGGATAGACCAGGCAGCGGACATCTGGTGTCAACCAGGCCCAGGCGGTGAACAGTCCGACCGGGTAGGTGGTGTACAACCGGCTGCGCTCGAAGTGCATCCAGCCACGTTTCTGACTGTCGATGGCGACCATCAGGTGACCGGTGGCATCGGCAGGCAGCGAGGTGACGGTGGTTAGCTGTTGATGGCGCGCCCAGATCAACGGTCGAGCCGTGTGATGGCCGTTTCTCAGAGTGATGACAAACTGGGCAGCGTCACCACTGAAAACCGGCTTGGCATCGATGTGAGTGATTTCGAGACCGGAGAGGTTGCGGACTGTGTAAATCGGGATCAGCAGCATGAATGCGCCGAGCAGGAAGGTCAGCATCAGCGCCATGTTGTTGTTGTAGTTCAGCGAGCCCAGCAACATGATCAGGATCAGAAGTCCAAAAAACACACCGAATCTGGTCGGCAGCACATACAGGCGCTTGCTGCTGATCGTGATTGGCAGCCTGGAGGGTGGGCGATGGCTGCTCAGTCGTTTGATCAGCGGATAGGTCCAGGACTGGATGTCAAAGCGTTGTTTGGCCATGAGCGTTCTCAGGGAACGGGTACTTCATCGAGCATCTGGTTGGCGATCTCAACAGCGCTCAATTCAGCGCCGGAAATCGGATTGAAACGATGAGAGGCCACAGCCACGAACACCGCCTGGACGTCCTCTGGAAGCACGAACTGCCGCCCCTGCATGAGTGCCCATGCGCGCGAGCTGCGAAGCAGGGCCAGTGACGCTCGGGGTGACATGCCGGTTTGCAAGGCCGAATGATGGCGGCTGGCGTGTACCAGTGCCAGAACGTAATCGATCAGAGCATCGGAGGCCTGGATGGATCGTGCCTGGGTCTGCAACTGCAACATGCTGGCAGCATCAATGACCGGCTTCAGCTTGTCCATCATCTGTTGACGGTTGGGGTTGAGGAGCAGATTGCGTTCTGCCTCTCGATCCGGATAGCCCATTGACAGTCGCATCAGGAACCGGTCCAGTTGAGAGTCAGGGAGAGGAAATGTGCCGCTGAAGTCGACCGGGTTCTGAGTGGCAATCACAAAGAACGGTGACGGTAGCTCGCGTGTCAGCCCCTCAATGCTGACCTGGTGCTCTGCCATCGCTTCAAGCAAGGCACTCTGTGTTTTGGGCGTCGCTCGGTTGACCTCATCGGCAAGGACCAGCTGCGAGAAAATCGGGCCCGGATGAAAATCAAATGCTTCTCGTTGGCGGCTATAGATGGAGAGCCCCAGAATGTCGGTCGGGAGCATGTCGCTAGTGAACTGAATGCGGTTGTATTCCAGGCTGGCTGACAGGCCCAGTGCCTTGGCCAGAGTCGTCTTGCCGACTCCCGGGATGTCTTCGATCAGCAGGTGGCCTTCGGCAATCAGGCAGCAGGTTGCCAGACGGATCAGGTGTTCCTTGCCCACCACGACTTGCGAGAGCTGTTTGACAAACGGTTCGAGAAGCTCGACGGCAGATGCCGACGTCTGCACAGGGGTCTCGGCTTGGGTCTCGGGCATGGTCGGCAGTTCTCCGGCAAATTACGTGGCAGCGTCAAAGAGATACTAAGGTATCATAAAAGTTCAAATAATCGCGGACGCAAGGCTCGCATATCAACGGGATTTTCAGGTGAAGACTAAGGTCAGGAGCGATCAATCAATCAGCAAGGTCTGGCTGTCTCTGGCGGCCATGACGATCATGATCACGTCGTTTCGTCTGGCCTATGCACTCAAGGCTGACTGGTTCGGTGATGAGGCCTTCTATCACTGGGAGTCGCTGTATCCGGCGCTGGCCTATTCGGATCTTCCCGGCATGACGGCCTGGATGGTCCATGCCGGAGAATGGCTGTTCGGTCATTCGGCCGTAGCCACTCGCAGTTTGTTTCTGCTCAGTGCCTTGCTCACTCAACTGCTGGTGATGGGTTTGGCCAATCGTCTCGGCGGTGCCCGAGCAGCCTGCTGGGCAGGTTGGTTGATGCTGCTGATTCCCGTGCTGTCGTTACAGGGCAGCTATGCCTTGCCTGATCCGATCATCCAGTGCCTGTGGGCAGCACAGCTGTACGTGCTCAGCTATGCTCGTGATGGCGCGCCCTGGGCCTGGCTGCTGTCCGGGCTGATTGCCGCTCTGGGGTTGATGACGCATCTTCGCTATGGCGTGCTGTTATTCGGAGTCACCGTGACCTGGCTGGTGATTGCGCCTACCCGGCAACAACTGAAGCAGCTCTGGCCCTGGCTGGCGGCGCTGATTGGTCTGGCAGGCCTGCTGCCGATGCTGTGGTTCGAGTCACAGCAGGACTTTGCCCAGTTGGGCTTTCAACTGGTGGATCGACATCCCTGGACGTTTCAGCCGCAGGGTCTGCTTCAGCCAGTCGCACAGGCGCTGATTGTGACACCCATTGTCTACCTGTTACTGCTCTGGGTCGGTTGGCGGGCGTGGCGAGAATCCAGTGCGCTGTCTTTCCTGGCGGGATGCGGTCTGATCCCGCTGCTGTTCTACTGGCTGGCCGGGCTCTGGGCGGATCAATCGCGATTTGACCTGCACTGGTCGGCCGCAGCCTATTTGCCATTGATCGTTTTGCTGGCTGTTCACGCCGGGCGCTCGTCGGACAGCAAACGTGGCGAACGATCACAGGCGACGCGCTGGCTGCGGCCTGGCCTGTTTGTCTCAGGCCTGCTGACCCTGGTCGGCATGGGGCTGCTGTGGCAAGTGCAGACACCCGGACAGTCCGTTCTGAAGGGAAAATGGGCGCCCGAGAACCTGATCGGTTGGCAGTCACTGATCAAGTCAATCGGCCGCCAGCGAGATCAGCTGATCACTCAATCACCTGACTCAACGGGCCCTCTAATGCTGTTTGATCATTTCATGCCAGCGGCTCAGTGGGTCGCTCGTCATGGGGACGCCAATGTGCGCGTCCTGAATCATCCGATGAACACCAGGCACGGGCGTGCACGCCAGCTGGTGATCTGGCAGCTTGATCAGAGTGCGATCTCCGCCAGGGGTTGGCAGGGGCTGCTGGTCGTGGAGCAGCGTACGGATACATTCGCGACACAGCCAGCCTGGTTTCGATCCGTCTGTCAGTGGCTGGATATGTCCTGGAGCGGCACGCATGAGGCCGCTGATCAGGGCAAGTGGTTCGAGTTCTATCGAGTCATGCCCCGGCAGTCAGGGCGCTGTGAATTGGGCAGCTTCGGCTATCTGGATACACCGATCCAGGGCAGCAAGGTCAGCGGTCAAATCGACATCTCCGGGTGGGTGGTCAATCAGGATCGCGGCATCCAGTCGCTGGTGGTCAGTGTCAACGGCGAGCCGCTGTCGGCCGATCAGGTCACGATTCGGACCGGCCTTGTTCACCAGGGAGTGGATCAGGTCTTTGCCGGCCTGACCGATCCGGATGGCCCACGTTATGGTTTCAGTGGGGAGATTGACCTGAGCGGACTGCAACCGGGCTCGGTGCGACTGGATCTTCATGCGATCGGTCGCAACGGCTCTCGAAGTCGTGTGACATCGCTTGAACTGACGGTGATGGCCGAGGTTCAAACCTCAGGGCAGTGACAGCCCTGCCTGCCTCAATAGTCTGGACAGGCCGATCAGCGGCAAGCCGATCAAGGCGGACGGATCTCGGCTTTCGATCGATTCGAACAGACTGATTCCGAGCGACTCCATCTTGAATGCACCGGCGCAGTGGAACGGTTGGTCGATGTCCACGTAGCGTTCGATTTCCTCATGACTCAAGGGTCGGATACGGACATCGATCTGTTCGCAGTGGCAATGCGCTGTGGGGTCATCGGGTGAGATCACGCAAACCGCAGTATAAAATGTCAGCATCTGATCGCTCGAATCAGTCAGCTGTTCGATGGCCCGCGATCGGGAACCGGGTTTGCCAACAATGCGATCTCGGCACAGTCCGACCTGATCGCTGCCAATGACAATGGCCTGCGGGTGGCGCTGTGCAATCAGCTGAGCTTTGTCCACAGCCAATCGTTTGGCTAGCTGTTCTGCGCTTTCATCGGTCTGAGGCGTTTCGTCGATATTGGCAGGCTTCTGAGTAAATTTCAGCCCCAGCTGAGTCAACTGCTGGACGCGGTAGGGTGAGGCGGAGGCCAACACCAGAGGTGGATGTGATGACTGAGGCATGGTCTCGATCCAGAGAAATTGAGCGGAATGCTTTACTGTAGTGGCACAAAGCAGTTAAAATTAAAGGCTTATGTCCAGAGATATTCCGGAATTCGCTGATTTGCGGCAGTTGGCCCGAACAGGGCGTGGCTTCAAAGGCAGTTGGCCAGTGGCTCGCATGCCTCGTGTGCTGGCTATCCTAAAGCAGCTCAACGAGTCAATCAAGCCGACCAGTGGCGAGCAGTTTGCTGCCAATGAGAACGCGGATGTGGCCTTCACGATGCAGTTTGACGTGGACGTACAGGATATCCGATTCTGCGAGATCGGGATCGAGACGCAGTTGCAACTGATCTGCCAGCGGTCTCTGGAGCGTTACAATGAATGCATCGATCGCCAGAGTGCTCTGGGCCTGATTGATTCAATGGATGAGGACGTCAGCTTGCCGGATCGCTATGAGCCTTATCTCATCAGTGAGACACCGTTCAAGCTAGTGACGATCATCGAAGACGAACTGATACTGGCGTTGCCGCTGGTGCCGGTGAAGCCGGGCGAGGACCCGGTTGATCTGACTTTTGGCGGCGATGAGACAGACCAGACAACGATCGAGGACAAGCCCAATCTATTTGCAGCGCTTGCCTCGTTGAAAGATCACACGACATAGTTCAGGAGAACACCCATGGCAGTTCAGAAAAGTCGCAGAACCCCTTCGACACGCGGCATGCGTCGCGGACACGACAAGCTCAAGGCACCGACCCTGTCGATCGAGCCGGAGACCGGTGAAACCCATCGCCGTCATCACATCAGCGCCGAAGGTTATTACCGTGGTCGCAAGGTGATTGACACGGCACCGGAGATGGTCGACGACGACGAGTAATCGTCCGGTCTGGCAGCATCACTGCCCACGTTTTACCATGCCGCCAGGTCCGCCTTGCGGCATTTTTTATAGGGGCAAGGAGCCTGTCGGACGCAACAATAGATCTACAGCGGAAAATCCGTTGTGGCCAGATTTTTATATTTTTCTCGTTAAATAGCGGTGCTATTTGCCTCAAAAGATCCAAAAATCTGACTCAAATCGGCTTTCCATCGCGTTGATCGGTCAAGTCCGACAGACCCTGGATTTCCTCAATCATCGAGGCATCCTGAGGCGACAATTCTGCAGGCGACAATTCAGGACAGTCGGAACGGCTTCTGATAGCATGCAGGTCTGCTCGGGGAGTCTGTGGACAGGAGAAGGGCACTGATTTATTCAAGAATTAGCGGCACCGGCAGCTTTCTGCCTGAGAAAGTGCTGTCCAATCGCGATCTCGAATCGATGGTCGATACCAGCGATGAATGGATTGTCACTCGAACAGGCATCAAGGAACGACATATTGTTGCCGAAGGTCAAACGACCTGTGATCTGGCCGAGCAGGCGGCGCTTCGAGCGCTGGATGCCGCTGGTCTGAAGCCCTCCGAGATTGACTTTCTGATCGTGGGAACCACCACGCCTGATCTGGTATTTCCCTCCACGGCCTGTTTGCTGCAGCATCGACTGGGTATGGACGGTATTTCGGCGATGGATGTGAACGCGGCCTGTTCAGGGTTCATTTATGCTCTGGCTGTGGCGGACAAGTTCATCAAGACCGGTGATTCGGTCAAGGCCCTGGTTATTGGCGCCGAGACATTGACGCGCATGGTCGACTGGAATGACCGCTCCACGGCTGTTCTGTTCGGTGACGGCGCGGGTGCCGCAGTGATCGAAGCATCCGACCAACCCGGCATTTTGTCCACACACATTCATGCCAGCGGCGGCCACGCAGATCTGCTCTGCACCGAGGTTGGTGTCTCCAAAGGGTTCAAGGCTGAGCCTGGCGGTGGCGTCAAGGTCCGCATGAAAGGCAGTGAGGTCTTCAAGGTCGCTGTTCGCACACTCGGACAGATCGTTGATGAGACGCTGGCGAAGAACAATATGACCAAGAAGGACATCGACTGGCTGATTCCTCATCAAGCCAACCTTCGCATCATCAAGGCGACCGCCAAGAAGCTCAACATGCCCGAAGATCGGGTGATCGTGACGGTGCACAAACATGGCAACACCTCGTCTGCATCAGTACCTCTGGCGCTGGACGGGGCGATTCGATCCGGTCGTATTCAGCGAGGCGAGACCTTGCTGCTCGAAGCCTTCGGGGGTGGATTCACCTGGGGCTCGGCATTGATCAAGTACTGAGGACAGCTCATGCCCATTGCTTTTCTATTTCCGGGACAAGGATCCCAATCCGTTGGCATGCTCGACACGCTCCTGGCTCAGTCCGAGACTGCTCGACAGGTCATTGCCGAAGCCAGCGAGATCCTGAGCGAAGACATGACGGCTTTGCTCAGCCAGGGTCCAGATGCTCGCCTGAACCAGACCGAGTGGACTCAGCCGGCACTGCTGACCTCATCTGTTGCGCTGTGGGCCACATGGTCTGAACTCACTGATCTGAGGCCACAGGTCATGGCCGGACATAGCCTGGGCGAATATTCAGCCCTGGTATGCTCCGGTGCGTTGCCGTTTGCTGATGCCATCGAGCTGGTTCATCGCCGAGGACTCTACATGCAGGACGCCGTGTCTGAGGGAGAGGGTTCCATGGCGGCTATTCTCGGGCTTGGCGCTGAACAGGTGCAGCAGGTCTGCGAGCAGGCTGCTGAAGGTCAGGTCGTCTCAGCGGCCAATCTCAATGCAGACGGCCAGATCGTGGTTGCCGGTCACTCGGCAGCGGTTAATCGTGCCGGTGAGCTGGCCACCCGCGCAGGCGCGCGCAAGGTCATTCCACTGGCGGTCAGCGTTCCGTCACACTGTGAGTTGATGAGGCCCGCGGCTGATCGCCTGGCTGAGGACTTGTCTGCAATCCAGTTCAAGGCACCGGCTATTGCGGTGCTGCACAATGTGGATGTGGCCGCAACAGAGGATCCTGAAGCGATTCGGGATCGACTGATTCGTCAACTCTACCAACCGGTAAGATGGCATGAAACGCTGACAAGCATGACAACCTCAGGCATTGATGCCTTTGCCGAATGTGGGCCTGGCAAGGTGCTCTGGGCTCTGGCAAGGCGCCATGATCGCAAGGCGCAGCACCACGCCCTGGTAGATCAGGACGCCATTGAGGTCGCGATTGCCTCACTGACGCAAGGAGAATCCGCATGAGTATGGAAGGAAAAATCGCATTGGTCACTGGGGCCAGTCGAGGCATTGGCGCCGCGATTGCCGATGCTCTGGCGCAGGCAGGTGCGCGCGTGATTGGCACTGCAACCACAGTCGAAGGCGCCGAGAAAATCCGTGCGCGACTGGCGCAAGCACCCAGTGCGGGCGAGGGCAGGGTATTGAATGTCAGTGATGCGGCCTCCATGGAGTCACTGATGGTCGCGCTGAAGGCTGACGATCTGCTACCGGACATCCTCGTGAACAACGCCGGCATTACCCGCGATCAGATTTTGCTGCGCATGACAGACGACGACTGGGACGATGTCATGACGACCAATTTGAAGTCGGTCTTCAAGATGAGTAAATTCTGCCTCAGACACATGATGAAGGCGCGCTCCGGGCGAATCATCAACATCGCTTCGGTGATCGGTCTGACTGGCAATCCGGGCCAGGCCAATTATGCTGCTGCCAAGGCAGGTATCATTGCCTTTACCAAATCGCTGGCGCGTGAGGTGGGTTCGCGTGGAATCACGGCCAATGTGGTTGCTCCCGGATTCATCGATACCGACATGACCCGCGAACTGGAGGACGGCCAACGCGATAGCCTGATGTCTCAGGTGCCGCTCAACCGTCTTGGTCGCACAGCCGATATTGCCGGTGTGGTCGTCTTTCTGGCCGGTGACAGTGCCGCGTATATCACCGGCGAAACGATTCATGTCAATGGTGGCATGTACATGGCTTGAGTTTTAATAAAGTCAGGCAAAAAATTGATACCTATACTTAATAATATTTATTTATACGATCGTTTGAATTTAATTCCGGAGTTTCGCTAGATCGGTGATAGAACTTCAAATACACTACTGACCGCTTTTACCTTAGGAGGTACGTACCAGATGAGCAGCATAGAAGATCGCGTCAAGAAGATCGTTATTGAACAACTCGGTGTTTCCGAAGATGAAGTCAAGCCATCCACATCGTTTGTTGATGACCTGGGTGCTGATTCTCTGGATACCGTCGAGCTGGTGATGGCGCTTGAAGAAGAATTCGAATGTGAAATTCCGGATGAAGAAGCCGAGAAAATCTCCAGCGTTCAGCACGCCGTAGATTACATCACCAACAACGTCGACAAGTAAGACCGGCGCGTTGTATTGAACGAAGCTGTGCGGCAGTCCGCACAGCTGCATGCGTGGCAGCGTCTGCTGTCAGATTCGCAGAGCATCCAATGGAGAGACTGTTTTGAGCCAGCGTCGAACCGTGATCACCGGTATGGGCATCAAGTCACCGGTGGGCAATACCATCAAATCCTCATGGGACAACATCCTCAACGGACGCAGCGGGATTGCTCGTCTGGAAGGTCTGGATGAGCCGGACCTGACCACGCAGATAGCCGGTCAGGTGCGCGATTTCAACATCGCCGATTTCATCTCGCCCAAGGATGCGCGTCGAATGGATCCGTTTATCCATTACGGCATCGCCGCTGCGGTCGACGCGATAAGTGATTCAGGGCTGGATTTCGAGCGCGAGGACACGACTCGCGTCGGTGTCGCGATTGGTTCGGGTATCGGTGGGATCGGCACGATCGAAAACACCCATCAAACCTATATTAATGGCGGCGTTCGGCGCGTCTCACCCTTCTTTGTACCGGGCACTATTATCAATATGATCTCGGGTCATGTCTCGATCATGTATGGCTTGCGAGGTCCCAACATTGCAGTGGTCACGGCCTGTACCTCGGCCAACCACAACATTGGTGTGGCCCATCGCATGATCCAGTATGGTGATGCCGATGTCATGGTGGTCGGTGGTGCCGAGTTTGCCACCACGCCGACGGCCATGGCCGGCTTTGGCTCTGCCAAGGCACTGTCGACTCGCAACGATGATCCAGAGAGCGCTTCTCGCCCCTGGGATCGCGATCGAGACGGGTTTGTCCTGTCCAATGGGGCAGGCGTCATGGTGATCGAAGAACTGGAGCACGCCAAGGCTCGCGGGGCGAGGATTTACGCCGAGTTGACCGGTTTTGGCATGAGTGGCGATGCCTACCACATTACCGCCCCGTCTGTAGGCGGTGCTGGAGCGGCACAATGCATGCGCAGCGCGATTGACGATGCCGGTCTGAACGCTGAGGATATTCAGTATCTGAACGCTCACGGCACCTCCACACCGGCCGGCGACAAGGCCGAGTGCATGGCGGTCAAAACCTGTTTTGGCGGCAAGCCGTCTCTGGCCGTCAGCTCGACCAAGTCCATGACTGGGCATCTGCTGGGTGCTGCGGGCGGGATCGAGGCCATATTCTCGGTGTTGGCTATACGCGACCAGATCATGCCGCCGACGATCAATCTGGAAAACCCGGGAGAAGGCTGTGATCTGGATTTTGTCGCCGATGGCGCCCGCAAGGCACCACTCAAGCACGTGCTGAGTAATTCGTTCGGCTTTGGTGGCACCAATGGGACCATTGCGATCAGCCGGATGGACTGACGCGACCCACCTTGGCCCATACCTGCCCACTGCCGCAGGCTGATGTGGATTTCCTGTCTCTACATCAGTCTGATCCTGACACCTATCCCTTTCTGCTGGAGAGCCTGACTGCGGGCACGGGTCACGGCTGCTATGACGTCCTGTTTGGTCATCCGCAGTCCAGTCTCTCGTATCACTACCACGCTGATCGACCTGTTTCATGGCGATTTCTTGATGCCCTGGATGTGCAGTGGCAGCGCCTCGCGCCGATCGACGAACCCGCGACATCGACGCTGCCTTATGATGGTGGATATTTTCTCTATCTGGGCTATGAACTGGCGGCTCAGATCGAACCGGTCCTGAACTTGCCTGAAGAGTCTTCCGGACTGCCGACATCGTTGGCAGTGCGTTGCCCAATGGCCCTGATTCGCGATCATAGTGATGGGCAGGTCTGGTATCTGGTGGCCGATGATTATCGAGACCGCGCAGAGATCTGGCAGGCGCAGTTGCTTGAGCAACTGTTGAGTGTGTCTGAACACGTCACTGAGGCATTGGGTTCACTAACTCGACGATCGACTGACCTGGTGATCGAAGAAGAAGATCCTGATCGGTTTCTCGCTGCGGTCGCCGCGGTCAAGGAGTACATACTCGCGGGCGATGTCTTTCAGGTCAATCTCGCTCGTCAGTGGTGCAGTGATTTGGGGGTCGATCCGGTCAGGCTCTATCGGCACCTTCGTCATCATAATCCGGCGCCCTTTGCCGGACTGATGGCCTTTGAAGATCATTGTGTCTTGTCCTCATCGCCCGAGCGACTGGTCTCGGTTCGAGATCAGATTGTCTCTACTCGGCCCATTGCCGGGACCCATCCCAGAGAGGCAGGTGATGATGATGCATCGATCATCGAAGCGCTCAGACAGCATCCCAAGGAAGTCGCTGAACATATCATGCTCATTGATCTGGAGCGGAATGATCTGGGGCGCATTTGTGAGCCGGGCAGTGTCGAGGTGGATGAGTTGATGAGCGTTGAAAGCTACACCCACGTTCATCATATTGTCTCCAATGTTCGTGGCCGTCTTAAGGATGGTTGCACGCCGGGTGAGGTCATTACGGCGGTGTTTCCAGGAGGGACAATCACCGGCTGCCCCAAGGTCCGTTGCATGCAAATCATTGCCGAGCTGGAGCAACGCGGCAGAGGGGCTTATACCGGTGCGATGGGGTATTTGAACGTCGATGGCTCGATGGATCTGAATATCCTGATCCGCACGCTTCAGGTGACCGGTCATCGGGTCAAGGTGATGGCAGGCGGTGGTCTGGTTGCCGATTCGGAGCCTCAGCGAGAGCTGGACGAAACGCGCTCCAAGGCACGGGGCATGTTGATGGCCCTGACGGCCTCACAGCAACTCAGCGAGACCAGACATGGCTGATTCTGCCTCAACAAACAGCCTGGTTGACGGATGCTGGCAGTCAGACATTCCGGTCAGTGATCGAGGCTTGTGTTATGCCGATGGCCTGTTCGAAACAGTCCTGATGCGCCACGGGTCGATCGCGCTCTGGGATTGGCACTGGCGTCGAATGAATACCTCGGCAGAGCGGTTGGGGATTCGCTGTCCTGATGAATCGGTGTGGCGTCGGGATATCGATCTGTTGACCGAGTCACAGGGGGATTGGCTGCTCAAGCTGATGCTGACGCGCGGCTCGTCAGGGCGCGGCTATGCGCCCGACGACAACGCGGTTCCTCGGCGTATTGTCCAGCGTTTCGAGGCTCTCTCAGACCGACCACTGGTCCATCAGCGAGTGATTCTGTGTCAGACCCCATTGGCTAGCAGCCCGGCACTGGCTGGACTGAAACATCTCGGCCGGCTGGAGCAGGTGCTGGCACGCCAGGAAGTGATCAAGGCAGGAGCCTCGGAGGGTTTGATGCTTGACCCGAATGGGATGCTGATCGAATGCACCCAGAACAATCTGTTCCTGTGGCGCGATGACCAATGGTGGACGCCCTCTGTCGATGAGGCAGGCGTCAATGGCGTCTTTCGACAATGGCTGATGTCGACAATTTCTGTCACGGAGGTGCAACTGCGCCCGTCTGACTTGGTACACTACCAGTCAGCGTTCTGCTGCAATAGCGTGCGCGGCATTCAGCCTGTGATCGAGGTCAGCGGGGTGACCGAATTTGATCGAAGGCACTGTGACTCGCTCGTTTCTCAATTGGCCATGACATGAAAAAACTGCTGATAACCGTCGTCATTCTTATCCTGCTTGCTGGCCTCGCCACGGCTGCGTTGTGGCAGCGTTATCAGGTGTTTGTCGAGACTCCGATTGCAGCAGACGATGGCATCATGCTGACCCTGTCACCTGGAGATTTGTACCGTGATCTGGTGGTCGACCTGGCCGAGCGCGATCTGATCGAGGCAGACTGGCGCTGGCGGCTGTTGGGCAGGCTCTCTGCCGATGCTGCTCGGCTTAAGGCTGGTGAGTATCGGCTGACCACTGGCACGCCCGAGCAGTGGCTGAGCACCCTGGCATCAGGGGTTACCTATCAGCACAG
>QIKT01000033.1 GCA_003233095.1 Oceanospirillales bacterium
TGTGCTGCGGGAGAACCCCGATGGAAACACTCATCGACGGTAAATCAATCTGGAAGGAAAAGTTTATGAACTAAACTTAACCTGACAGACAAGTCCCTGAAAAACGGGCAACTGTCAGATCAAGTCTGAATTTCTACACATGTGAAAACTACAAGCCTTTCCTGGCCGGGTTAAGCGCTACTTTTTACATCCAGCAATTCAGTACGCCGCATAGGGTATTTGAACGCTAGATTAATAGTCAAGCCTGTCGCCTGTAACACGTCGGCCATTAACTTGTCGTCTATTTCAATATTCGCACGCACTTTTGCTCCTGATGTGTGTGGTTTTATTAATGGGTACACATTGTGCAACAAGCACACATCACAGATCAATCAACTTCGCTGGCGGTACTCTGGCAAATTCACTGATGATGGCGGCGTTCTTCGTGCGCCCAGTAGTCTCTTGTCGTAGTGTTGTCGTGATACTGTCGTATACCTACCGTAGCAACGATCAATTTCATCTCTCATCATGGGCATCAACGCTCAATGAGAGGAATTCAACGTGGATACAATGATCAATTCAAAACAAATCGTGCAATTGCGCAACAAGAATGCCTGGTCGCAGGAAGAGTTGGCTGAGATATCTGGCCTGAGTCATCGAACCATTCAGCGCGTAGAGAACACTGGCTCCTGTTCTCCCGACTCGCTAAAGGCGCTGGCATCTGCGTTCGGGATTACAGCGTCTGAACTCTATCTGGACGAGAAGGCTCTTGCTTCAGAAGATTCAAACCGACAGGGTGCGTTTTATGGCTACTTGGGGGTAGGAATCGGGGCCGCATCGGCCTGTCTCGGAATCACCTATTCGCTCGTGAGCGGTAACATGAGCACTGGCCATGCTGGCCTGTATTATGGATCTATCGGCGCGGCCAGCGGCATTTTCTGTGCAATGATTGGTACTTTGAGCAAGAAGAGGTCCGACTCAAGCAGCCTCGCTCGCTGATTCATCACTGATCGCTCCAGATGGCAGCATCGCGTCATCCTGGTGCAGACTGAAAACAACACGGCGGCGCACATATCCGAGCTTGAGGGACAGGCAGGTCAGCTTAATGAGCGTGAGATTCTCTGGTTCGTCATCGATCAGGATCGAATCAGTAGTAATTACAGCGGTGTAACCTCCCGGCTCCTTGTATCGCACCTCAGGAAACTGCTGAGCTCGGATGCCTATCAGGTCGTTCTGATCGGCAAGGATGGCGGCATTAAGCTTCGTCAGGAGCACCTTGATCTGGAGGCCGTGTTCCAAACCATCGACGCGATGCCGATGCGTCAGTCCGAGATGCGGCGCAGATTGCTGGTAGACTGATGCCATCACCGGTTCAGGCCTGCGTTTGAACCGTTCCAACAAAATCAAAATGATGGTGTGGCATGAAACTCCTGATCCGAAATCTCGATCGACGAACTACCGAACAGACCCTGACAAAACTGTTTGCCGAGTATGGCAGCGTTCAGTTCTGTAACGTCATTCTGGACAAGGATACTGGAGTGTCCAAGGGCTTTGCCTTTGTGGAAATGCCCAAGGCCGGTGAGGCTAAAGCGGCAATGAAGCAACTGAATGAATCGATGCTGGACAGCCGCAAGATCCGCGTCAAGAAGGCCGATGTCAAGAAGGCTGATGCCAGCAAACCTCTTAACAAGTCATGACCGGTCGTCTTGAGCGTGAAATATGCCCGCTCGGCGTTGCATAAGCTGAGCCATAGCACCACGATGACTCAGCTCATGCGCCTTGATCGGACGCATTTCCCTTCTCAATCCAACTCGCCCAAGTTTGATCAGAGGCTCCTTAGTTGTTTGACCACGACACATCGAGATCAACATGATGAATGAAGTCGATCACTTCAGAGCCCTGGAGCACATGTTTGCGGCGGCGCCCATCAATGAGATATTCAAGCCTGTGATGACCGTGACCGAAGGCGCAGCCGAGATCCAGATTGAGCTCTCCGAGCAGTATCATCACTCGGCTGGCGCGGTGCATGGATCGGTCTATTTCAAAATGCTTGATGACGCCGCCTTCTTTGCCGCCAATTCCTTTGAGCAAACCTTCTTCGTCGTCACCACCTCGTTCACCACCTACATGACTCGCCCAGTCTCAACAGGTCGACTGACCTCGGTGGGCAAGGTCGTTAATAAAACTCGCAGTCAGTTCATTGCTGAAGCGGTTCTGCACGATTCGCAAGGCAACGAGATTGGCCGCGGCAATGGCATGTTCGTGCGCAGCGCGTTCAGGCTGGATCAGGCGAAGGGTTATGGCAGCTAAGCGTGAAATTGCCCATTACCCGTTATCCAGGGAGCCTCTGAACAAGCCGTGATCGGCTGTCTTGAGCGTGAACGACGCTCGCTCGGCGTTGCATGAGCTAAGGAACCTCTGAACAAGTCATGACCGCTTGTCTTGAGCGTCAAACACGCCCCTCGGCGTTGCATGAACCGAGCCATAGCACCACTATGACTCGGTTCATGCGCCTTGATCGGACGTATTTTCCTTCTCAACCCAACTCGTTTAAGACTTGTTCAGAGGCTCCCTGGCACGTTGCCCCCGTCATCTATCTGTTGGTGACTGCTGTGATGTTGATGCTGGTGGTCAGGAAACAGGCGAAGGGATAGGGTCACTGGGCTGATTAAAATGGGACCGTCCAGAGGAGTATCGATCTGATGCAGCGGCAGTGCAGAAGCCGCGCGTCAGTGAGCGGGCTGACTCAGCAACCTGTGAGTGTGGACAAGTCATGCGCCTGATCTGATACGAGATAACTTGCAGCGCCCGAGTGGTGTATCGGAATCTCCAAGAGTGATGAGTTGATGATTCTCTGGTACAGGGGCCCTGCCATTCAAGGAGCGGCAGGGCCCTTCTTGTTTATCCGGTTGCTGCTGAGTCCTTGCGCGGCAGGTAGGCATCGACGATCCACTCCAGTGTTCGCCAGAATCTGATCTGCTCCAGTACCGGGTTGAGCATATTGGTAATCACGCAGTAATGAGAGTTTTTCTCACCGCTGTGATGACGGGCGTGGTGACGAGGTGTTTGCAGAACCTGGATTTTCTGCAGGAACAGAATGACCCGATTGTTCTCGCGACGATTCTGATGCGACCACTTGTGTATCTGGTTGGCGTTGGCAACCAGAACGGCAAACAGCACCACCGTCCAGTTCAACGAACCCATCAGCGTGGCAGCGAGGACGATTATCAGTGCGGCCAGCACCAGATCTTTTGAGCTTTGCCACCAATTGTTGTTGAGAAATTCCCGTGGGCGATGATGGTGCAGGTCATTGGCAACCGCGATGTCATGAACAATCGGCATGCCAGGCTTGAAATAAACGTCTTCGATCCAGTGAACCAGGCCTGACACCAAGTCGGCTATCAGGGTCACCAGCAAAGCTTTGAATAGAATGATCATATTGAAACTCCTGTATCAGTCTCTTGGGCTAGCAGCCTGTCGGACTTGAGGTGATCGACTGCACAAAACCCGAGTGTGGCCAGATGTCCCGATCTTGTTGGTTAAATAGCGGTGCTGTTCGCCTCAAAAGATCGAAAAATATGACTCAAATCGACTTCTCCTCGTGACGACCCGTTAAGTCCGACAGGCTGCTAGAGGATGATTAAGAGTCTAGAAAGGTGATACCCAAACGACAATAAGGGCGGTACTCAGTATCATAATATGATACCAGTAGGTGTGCTCGGCAGTGCAATGTAAGCGTGAGGGGTTGACGATTTCTAGCGATGGGCGAGCCTGGACAAAGCGATTCGATGTGATTGCAGTCAGAATACCGCTCAAAAATGGTGTCATTCCAGCACAGGCTGGAGTCTTGGGGTTTCAGGTTGTGAGGTTAAGCGAGCAAGATTCCAGCTTTCGCTGGGATGACGGAATTATTATGCTGATGGGCGCGCAGGCCTGCACTCAGGGCTTTGATTGGTCCAGAGCCTTGCCCTTCTCCAGACCTTCCTTCAGGTCGGCCATGCTGGCAAAGCGTCTACTATGTGCTGACAATCGCCGGTAATGCACCGCCAGTCGCGGGCAATGTAAAGTGATCGGCTTCGAACAGAATGCCGTGTTCGGACAGCCAGGCTACCAGCAGATGCCGGGGGTGCGAGGTTGGTCCAATATCGATGATTTCGAGTGTCTGTCGATCATCACTGAAGACTCGTTTCGATACGACCGCTTCGAGTGCGAAGTCGTCGCCATCGGCTGCGGCTGCGCGGATCACCTGTTCATGGGCCTGGGCACCCAACACGGTCGCGCCTTCGGCTTGACAGACCGGGACGGCAAGGACGTGATCGCTGTGATGATGGGTCATGACGCCATAGCGCAGCGGTTTGTCGGTCAGGGTGCGCAGTTCTGCAATACGCTCATCTGCACTGCCGGTCCCACCAATGGCAATCACATCCAGGTGCCTAATGCCACGATCTACAAGAATGTGATCCGGAACCTGTCCGCCAACCCTAAGTTGCGCGGCAGCTTCGTGATCGGGGTTGGCTATGACGCCAGCATTCGCAAGGCGCAGGAGCTGGGTATCGCGCTGATGACCGATCACAAGGCGGTGCTCAATGACCCCAAGCCTCAGGTGCTGGTCGATAACCTGGGGTCCTCAACCATCAATCTGAAAGTCTATTTCTGGGTCGACTCTCGTCAACACAGTGTTGCCAAGGTGGGTTCAGTTCTCATGCGCCTGATCCTGCGCAAGTACGAGGAGTTCGAGCTGACCATGTCGGACGATGCGCGAGAAGTCATCTTCCCGCAGGGCGTGCCGGTGATCATGTCGTCTGATCAGGCACCGGCAGTTCAGCCGGTCGGAAATGATGAAGCGCACAAGGCTCTGATAGCGGAGGATCAGCGGGAGGATCGTTCACGAACGGTTGATGATGTGAGTAGTGATACCGAGGACATCAAGAAACAGGCAGAGGAGTCACGAGACCCCGAAGAAGGTGAGAACATCATCTGACCAGGCGTTCAGTGTCAAGTATGTCCCGGATCGGCAGCACCGATCCGGGACACAATCAGGGCTTACTTGTCGTCAGGAATGCGGACTTCACCAACCACGTTCTTGTGGCGGATGCTGCCACTGCCGTCATCACCGACTTCAAAATCGCCGGCAATGTCACTGACGTAGATGGAACCGGAGCTGTCAGAGCTGACGATAGCATCACCGGCGACCTCGTGAATGGTGATGTCGCCAGAACTGTCATCGTCAATCAGGACGCGTTTGCCCACGGTCATGACGTCGATGTCGCCGGATGAATCATCCACTTCAACGTTGCCGGTCACGTCAGTGATTTCGATATCGCCTGACGAGTCATCGACTTCGACGTCGCCGTTGACGTTGCTGATCTGCATATCGCCCGAAGAGTCATCAACCCGCACCGATCCGACATCGCTGATGCGCATGTCGCCGCTTGAGTCGTCGACATCCAGTGACGCCCGGTTGGGCACCACGATTTTCAGGTCCACGTAAGCATACTGATTCTTGCCCCATGACCAGCCGTTGCTGTCCGGCATGATCACCTTGACGCTGGCATTGCTATTCCTTTGTTCGGTTCGGATGGATATCTTGTCGAGCAAGCTTTGCTTGGAAGCGCAGGCCATACCGGTCAGACGAATCTCGTCCTGGTTGTCACTGCCTTCGATCACCAGATCACCGGCGGCCACATCAATCATGATCTTGTCGAAATCCGATCCGGACAGGGTCTGATCGATCTCGCGCTCGTACTCACAGCCACCCCAGGCTTGGTTCGTTCCGGATGTGACGATGACGGCGACAACGCCGCAAGCTATCGCGACCGTCTTCAGAGTATTCAATGACATCATGGGTGCTCCTTATCAGCTCAGTAACTGTTTGACGTATCCTGGCGGAAAACGTTACAAATTGAATGGGCCACAGGTATGAGATTTGCTCTATTGCGGTGAAATGTTGCAGATGATTGACGTTCCTGCGCTGAACTACCCAGAGCGCTTTGGCCAGAAGCGTCCGATAGTTGCAAATCGATCAGGGTCAGCCTACAGCTGACCTTGGCTGTTAGGGAGCCGACTGCACCGTGTCGACTGAATGCACAGTCAGGTTTGAACACACGGCGCCGACCAGTCTGGAACAAGCCGCAGGGTCGATCTGATTGTCCACGCAGGGTTCCTGGGGCACTGGTCAGAATCCAAAGGCGATTTGAACGTCTCTAGGGTAGCTCAAAACCAGACCTTGTTCCGAGGCTTGGGCTGACAAGAGGATGTAATTCTTAAGTACTACCGAGTGCGTCCGAGCATGGGCAAAACGACATCCTCTGCCATTGCATCATCAATCAGGTACCATCTGATGATACGACCTTCAGGAAATAACTCATGCGCCAGACTCGTGCGGTACACCAGGCCATCAAGCAGGTTCTGCGAGAACGATCGCTAACCTATGCCGATGTGGCACCGATCATGCAAGTTTCCGAATCGACCGTGAAGCGTCTGTTTGCCCGTCATCAATTGTCGCTGGAACGGATCGAGACGATTTGTGACTGGTTGAATATCGATTTCATCGAGCTGGCGACGTTGTCACGCCAGGCCGAAAAGCGCATCACCAGCCTCACCGATGATCAGGAACGACGCTTGCTGGCAGATCCGAAACTGTTTCTGGTGGCTTATATGCTGGTCAATCACTGGTCTGAATCGGAAATCACCGAGCTGTTCGATTTTTCCACCACCGACATGATCCGAATGCTGGCCCAGCTGGACCGGATGGGGCTGATCGAGCTGCTGCCGATGAACCGGGTTCGCTTGCTGACGACGCGCAATTTCGAGTGGAACCCGACCGGTCCGGTGGCCGATTATGTACGCCGCGTGGTGCTCAAGGAATTCATGCATTCAACGTTCCAGAAACCTGGCGAGAAACAGGTTTTTGTTAGTGGCATGTTGTCGCGCGCCGCGATACTGAAAATGCACAAACTGATGGCCCAGACGGTGCGGCGCTTCGATGATCTGGTCTATCAGGATCTGGTGTTGCCAGCGGCAGAGCGCTATGGCGTCAGTTTGCTCAGCTGTATGCGGCCCTGGGAATTTTCGCGCTTCTCGGACTATCGCAAACAACCCAACGAGAAACAGTTTGCAGCGTTGGAACGTCAGGACCGTTGAGGCCGCTTGATCTCTGATGCGTCGTTCAGTGGTGGATGGATCGGGGCCAGGATGTGAATGAAGATCCATTGATCTATCAGGTCGGGGCGAGCCTTCGGTTTTTAAGTCAAGAAAGAGCACTCCCCCGCCAGGATGGGAGCGCTTCGCCTTGATCATCGATGGATGATCAGCGCTGCAGCAGCTCCTGCTCCAGCTGACCCATCTGCTCCTGGAAGCCTTGCAGGTCATATCGAGCATTCAGCTCAGCCAGTTCAGCCTGGTACTGCTGGATGCCGAACTCTCGATGTGACGCACGTTCTTCACTCCGGATCGGCATTGTGTATCAATAAGTCGGTCGGCTTCACCGAGCCGGTTTGCGACTTCATTCGCCAGTGTGCTACTCAGAAGATCTGGCAGCTGGGCGTCTGCTATGGCCATCAACTGTTGTGCCAGGCGCTGGTTGGCCCCGACGCAGTGCGAGCCTCGCCGAAGGGGTTCGAAGCGGGCTGGAAACCGGTGCTGTTTTTGACTGTCCAGCACTATTCGCTAACCGTCAGGGGAGTGAGGAAGGTCTGGCAGCATCACTTCGATGAAGTGACCACCGTGCCAGAGGGTACCACGATGTTTGCCACGGGCGAGCACAGCCACGTCCAGTGCTGGGTCAGCACTGAGAAGTGCGCCATGGGCACCCAGTTTCACCCCGAGTTCGGTGCCGCAAGTGGCAATGATTACTTCCGCAATGATGCCGAGAATCTGAACAGGCATGGTTTGAAAGTGGACGACCTGGCGGCCGAGACGCCTGATCTGATCACCGGTCCGGAAGTGTTCGATTTCTTTTTCGGCCAGCGATCGGGCTGATCCCCTGCCCTGACATTTCCTGATATCGTCGCGCATACCGGGTAAACGCACGATGTGCGGGCCTGCTGCGTGCTTGAGGTGATCTACTGCACAAAACCCGGGTTTGGCCAGATGTCCCGATCTTGTTCGTTAAACAGCGGTGCGATTCGCCTCAAAAGATCGAAACATCTGACTCAAATCGACTTTTCCTCGTGACGACCCGTTTTAAGTCCGACAGGCTGCCCGGCCAGCGTCCTGCTGGCCTGGGGCATCTTCGATGCCCTTCCCTGATTGGTCATGACCCGCTTCAAACGCTATGATCAACGTTGATCAGGGGTAAACGGTCGCAACAAGCACCTTCACTTTGGACCGACATTCATCCGCGCACCATGGATCGGGAACCTGTGACCGTCTTTCCCTGTGCTCTGCAGCGCTGCACCCTGCAACTGAAACGGATGACACGCCATGCCCTTGAACAATCAACGAGTTCTGCTGAGCCTTCTGCTGGCGTACACGACACTGCCGGCGTTTGCCGATCTGACCTTCACCGGTTTTGCCTACGACATGGACGGCGGCCAATTGCTCTACACCGAGCATCACCAACGTCTTAGCGTGCAGAGCGACCAGCCGATCCTGAAGACCGTGTTCAAGGACGCCAGCGGTGAAGTTATTGCCGAGCGCGAGGTGGTTTGTGATGCCGAGATGATGGTCCAGAGCTTCGACATGCAGGACCGTCGAACTGGATATCGCGAGCAGGTGATGCGCACCGGGCAATCCATGACCCTGATCAAGACGCCGGTCAAACAGAACAGCGAGACGGAAGTCATCTCGGGCAGCAGTATCAACGAGGTCATCATTGATGCTGGCTTCAACAGCTATGTGACCCGTCACTGGGAGGCCCTGCTGTCCGGCAAGACGATGCGTTTCGAGTTTGCCAGCGTGGATCGCCTCGATCTGCTCAAACTGCAGGTCAAGCATGTGGGCAGCAGCAATGAGAATGGCTTTGCCATTGAACGATTCGAGATGAACGCGGCCAACTTCGTCATCCGCCTGTTACTCGATCCGATTCAGGTGGATTACTACGCTGACAGCCGTGAGCTGTTTCGCTATCAGGGCATCTCCAACATGAAAGACGTTGAGGGCGGCAACTATTCGGTCCGCATCGAATTTCCGCGTGACGCCTATGTCAGCCTCGATCCTGACCAGAACACAGGCACAGGAGAGTTGACCAGTCAATGAATATCCACGGACTCGTCACGCTGCTACTGGTCGTTGTCTCGACCGTTCTTCAGTCCATCTGGCTGGACAATGCCTGGACGGTGCTGTTGGCTGGACTCGGTCTGATGAGTGTTGCCTGGATGATCAGCCTGCCGATGAAGGACGTGTCGATCATCGATATTTTCTGGGGGCTGTCGTTCATGGTCGGCAGCGTTGCCGCGTTGCTGCTGTTCGCGGACTTCTCAGGAATGGTGGATCTGGTTCTGCTCGCCATGGTCTCGGCCTGGGGTCTGAGGTTGTCGCTGCACATCTGGGCACGCAGCATCGGTCAGAGTGAGGATTCACGCTACACCGAGATGCGAGTCGAAGGGGGTGATCAGTTCTGGATCAAGTCCCTGCCGCGAATCTTCTACCTGCAGGCCTGGATGTCCTGGGGCATCATGGCGCCACTGACGGCGCAGTATCTCAGCGTGCACGACAATGTTCTGACACTTGTTGCCTGGGCTGGTATCGGTCTGTGGCTGATCGGGTTTCTGTATGAGAGCACCGCGGATTGGCAGCTCACTCGGTTCAAGAAGAGACCCGAGAACAAGGGCAAGCTGTTGACAACGGGATTATGGCGCTATTGCCGCCATCCCAATTACTTCGGCGAAACCCTGGTCTGGTGGGGCTTGTATCTGTATACCATTCCTTATGGCGGGGCCTGGTTTGTGATCGGCCCGATCATCATCACTTACAGCCTGCTGAAGTTCTCGGGGGTGACCATGCTGGAGTCGGGCATGAAGAAGCGTTGCGCAGGCTATGAGGACTATATGAAGAACACACCCTCATTTCTACCCAGCTGGATTCCAGGCGTCCCTGCCTGAACGGTTGAGACCTTCTCCCATGCGCCGCGTCACAGCAGCGCACAGGGTCAAACAGATCGCTATTTGAGACAGCCCTTCTTTTTCGAAGATTGTGCAAAGACAATCAGCAGCAATGCGATCAGCGGGATCATCAGCGGCATGACCAGCTCTTCGCCACTCATCACCTCATGTACCTTGGCGATAAAGAACAGATGGTAGCTCTGGGTGAGTACGGCCAGAAACGAAATCACCAGCACAATCGTGGCGAAACGGCTTCGCAGCAGCAGCAGGAACGAGCCCAGAAATCCGGAAAACACCGCCACCGCCATGGCAGCAGTTGCCCAGACAGGTCTGGATTCGAGGACAGATCGCTCGAACTCGGACAGCTCAGCGGTCGCTTCGAGCGACATGGTGACCTGCATCAGGTAGGCCATGATGCCCAGTGCATTCCAGACGACGGCGAGAACGCAGACGAGCCAAAACCAAGCCGGAATCTTGTGATTGAATGTATTGTTCATGATGTTGTATTCCCCTCCTCAAGGTAGCAATCAGTTTAGCAGCCTGTGGGACTTAACGGGTCATCACGGGGAACAGTCGATTTGAGTCAGATTTTTCGATCTATTGAAGCGAATAGCACCGCTATTTAATCAACAAGATCGGGACATCTGGCCACACTCGGATTTTCCGCAGTAGATCAGCTCAAGTCCGACAGGTTGTTAGGGCATTGGCTTGGGCGGCGAAGACATGCGGGTCGTCACCAGACCGCTGATCGACAGGCCGGCCAGTCTGGCAAAGACCACGCCACCTGCGACCAACAGCAGCATGGAGGCGGTCATCACGGGTCCGGTCAGCGACTCGCCGGCGACCTGATACAGGATCACCAGACTGCCGATCAGGCTCAGCACCCAATACAGCTTCAGCCATCGTGTCCTGGGGCGGCTCTGCTGCCTGCCAGGCAGCGTCTTCAGCTGTGCCATGATCTGTTGCTCCAGATCGCCCGAAGCCGGCGTCGGCGGCATCTGCCTGGCCAGCAGAGACTTGATCTGTCGATCGCTTGTCGAGTCAGTCATGGTCGTGCTCCAACAGAGGTTTGAGGCGCTTGCGAGCGCGAAACAGAATGGATTTGACGTTATTGGCATTGCTGCCCAGCACCTCGGCGATCTCGCTGATCGGCATATCCAGCCAGTAATGGCAGCGGATGGCAATTCGCGCGGTCTGGGGCAGGTCATCGAGCAGCGCTTCAAATCGGTCGCTCAGCTCCGAATCCAGCTGCCGTGACAGGCCATCTGCCTCATCGGTCTGCGCAATGGATGCCGAGTCGGCATCGGCGTTCGGGTCAATCAGCCTCAGACGGGTTTGGCGTCGCCTGAGGTGATCCTGGATCGTGTTGTAGGCCACCCGATACAACCAGGTGGCGAAACTGGACTGGAAGCCAAAGCGGTCCAGCTTCTGGTAGATCTTGATGAACACCGCCTGGATCAGCTCATCGGCCTCGCCCTGCAAGCCTGGGCCCAGCGTGCCCATGACCAGACCACGAACCCGCGGCATGAAGCGAGCCATCAGCAATTCGAAATGGGCCGTATGGCCGGCCAGAATCTGACGCACCAGATGGGCATCATCCAGACCCGAGTCGCTCGGCTTTGATGCAGGGTCGAGGCGTGATTGCTCGATCATTCTCAGCGGTCCGGACAGTAACCAGTCAAGCATCATCGTCCTGTTTGCTCAGATAGTAGAACAACAGCAGGCCGATGCCTGCCATCATCGGGATCAGACCTACGGAAGCCACGGTCGCCAGTTCATCGTCCCCGGAAAAGTAAAATGCGGTTGACATGCCCAGGCCGCCGAAGGCCAGAAACAGACCGAAGCTCAGCGATGCCAGGCGCAGTCGTCGGAGCACCCGTCTCGGCATCTCCTCGCTCTGCAGATCGTCTTCACGCAGCGATACACCCCAATCGGGAATTGGCACGCCCTTGTCGATTGCTGCCAACCGTTCGGCGTGGCGCATCTTCTCGCGTACAATTTCGTTTCGACCGGCCAGGTAGCGATTCAGGATCACAATCAGCCAGCTGACAAACACCACAAATACACCAAACACGGGCCATACCATTTCGTCCATGGAAGGTCATCTCCTGCATCGTTGGCCTTTTGACGTATCAGCATGGCAGGCGGTTGCATCGGTGACAACAATATAGGCGTTCGACAGGGTCAGATGCCCATAAAAAAACCCCGCATCAGGCGGGGTTTTTTCAGAGTGGATCATCCGTGATCCGGGAGGTCGGGGGGACCGGCTGATTACATCATGCCGCCCATACCGCCCATGCCACCCATGCCGCCCATTCCACCCATATCCGGTGCACCGCCGCCAGCAGCCTCATCCTGAGGCATCTCGGCAATCATGCATTCGGTGGTGATCATCAGGCCAGCGATCGACGCCGCGTTCTGCAGTGCAGAGCGGGTGACCTTGGCAGGATCCAGGATACCGGCAGCCAGCATCTGGACGTATTCGCCAGTCGCTGCATTGAAGCCGTAGTCGTCCTTGCCATCCTTGACTTCGTTGACCACAACCGCGGCTTCGCCGCCAGCGTTGGCCACGATCTGACGCAGAGGCTCTTCCATCGCACGCAGGGCAATCAGGACGCCCATGTCCTGATCGGAATTGTCGCCCTTGACTTTGGCAACGGCCACGGAGGCACGCAGCAGAGCCACGCCACCACCAGGAACCACGCCTTCTTCAACGGCAGCGCGAGTTGAGTGCAGCGCATCTTCGACGCGAGCTTTCTTCTCTTTCATTTCCACTTCGGTGGCAGCGCCTACCTTGATGACCGCAACACCGCCGGCCAACTTGGCGACGCGTTCTTGCAGCTTCTCACGATCGTAGTCGGAGCTGGCATCTTCGATCTGGGCGCGAATCTGATCAACGCGACCCTTGATGGAATCGTGTGAACCGGCACCGTCGATGATGGTGGAGTTTTCCTTGCTGATCTGAACACGCTTGGCCTGACCCAAATCTTCCAGGGTGGCTTTTTCCAGTGACAGACCGATTTCCTCGGAAATGACCGTGGCGCCAGTCAGCACTGCGATGTCTTCCAGCATGGCTTTGCGACGATCGCCGAAACCAGGTGCTTTGACGGCGGTGACCTTGACGATGCCGCGGATGTTGTTGACCACCAGAGTCGCCAGTGCTTCGCCTTCGACATCTTCAGCGACGATCAGCAACGGACGACCCGACTTGGCCACGCCTTCGAGAACCGGCAACAGCTCACGCACGTTGGAGATTTTCTTGTCGTGCAGCAGGATGAACGGATCTTCAAGATCGGCGCTCATGTTCTGCTGATTGGTCACGAAGTATGGCGACAGGTAACCGCGGTCAAACTGCATGCCTTCAACGACATCCAGCTCATTTTCCAGCGTGGAGCCTTCCTCAACCGTGATGACGCCTTCCTTGCCAACTTTCTGCATGGCATCGGCGATGATCTTGCCGACGTTCTCGTCCGAGTTGGCCGAGATGGTGCCAACCTGGGCAATCGCCTTGTCGTCTTCACAGGGCTTGGCCAGCTTGATGATTTCCTTGACCGCAACCGCAACCGCCTTGTCGATGCCGCGCTTCAGATCCATCGGGTTCATGCCGGCAGCCACTGACTTCAGGCCTTCTTTGAGCATGGACTGGGCGAGAACCGTGGCAGTCGTGGTGCCATCACCAGCGACATCAGAAGTCTGTGAAGCGACTTCCTTGACCATCTGTGCGCCCATGTTTTCGAACCGGTCAGACAGTTCGATTTCCTTGGCAACCGAAACGCCATCCTTGGTCAGGGTTGGCGCACCGAAGCTCTTTTCCAGAACCACGTTGCGGCCCTTGGGACCGAGGGTGACCTTGACTGCGTTAGCCAGCGTGTTGACACCCTTCAGCATTTTGCCGCGAGCGTCTTCTCCAAAACGTACGTCTTTTGCACTCATGTTCGTAATATCCTTCTCAAATTAACCTTCGATCACAGCGACGATGTCTTCTTCGCGCATAACCAGTAATTCTTCGCCGTCGACTTTGACTTCAGTACCGGCATACTTGCCGAACAGAATCTTGTCGCCAATCTGGACGTCCATCTTGAGGACGGTGCCGTCATCAAGTTTCTTGCCATTGCCCACGGCGAGAATTTCGCCACGAACCGGCTTCTCGGTTGCGGAGTCCGGAATCACGATACCTCCGGCAGAGGTGCGCTCTTCTTCCATACGTTTTACGATCACACGATCGTGCAGTGGTCGAATGTTCATCTTTTGTTTCCCTTTTAAATAAAAAGTCTGAATAACATGCGGCGAGGGGACACGATCGGCGTGCCGCCCACCGCAACGACTAATTGTTGTGTTCGTGGCCACGTAATAGTGTCGTTTGAAGTGAATTCAAGAGTCGCATCGAAAATTTTTAACGGGTCCGGGCCGCACAACACGGGCGATAAGCGTCAGGGCATGACGCTTTTAGGCGTCAATTATTCGGGAGAGTTTGTGAATGAATAATGATCTCATCATGGTCTACTGCTCGTGCCCGGCTGTCTCCAGTGACGGTCAGGTCAGCGTGGCCCGGACATTGGCCGAACGACTGATCTCGCAACGGCTTGCTGCCTGTGTCAACATACTGCCCGCCATCGAATCAGTCTATCGCTGGCAGGGGCAGGTCAGCGTTGATCACGAATCGCTGCTGATCATCAAGACCCATGCGTCCCGACTGGACGCTATACAGACCCTGCTCAAGGCGCATCATCCGTATGAACTGCCCGAGCTGATAGCGGTCCCAGTGGTGGCCGGGTCGGACGATTATCTCGCCTGGATGGCGGAGGAAATGAAATGAACACATGCCGAATCATCTGGACCAGTCTGATCGGGCTGTTGATCACCCTGATGTCGCCCGTCAGCCAGGCGCAATTGGGCAATCCCGATTATGTGCCAGAGCCGTTCGATCAGGTCTTTCGACTGGATTCGGCGGTACTCGATCCGACCACCGTGACTCTGACCTGGGAGATTGATCCCGGTTATTACCTGTATCGTCACCGCTTCGATTTCATCAGCAAGACCGATGGCATCGAAGTGGATGAGCCGATCATTCCGGGCGGCAAGCAGAAGACCGACGAGTTCTTCGGTGACGTCGAGACCTATTATGACGGTCTGACCGTGACCTTGCCGCTCAAGCGCCTCAAGCCTGCGATCACCGAACTGGTGCTCGAAGTGCGCTCTCAGGGCTGTCTTGAAAACGGCATCTGCTATGCGCCGCAGCGTCAGTTCATCAATTTCGTATTACCGACCATGGCTGCGACGGTATCCGATCCTGCCAGCGACGGCTTGCTCGGCAATCTTTCCGGAGGCCTCAGCGGCCTGACTGGAAGTAGCGCCACAAGCAATCTGTTCAATGATCAACCCCTGCCGGTTGATGAGGCCTTTGTGTTCGAGGCCATCGTCGATGATGCCACCAGCTTGCTGGCACGCTGGACCATGCCTGACGGCTACTATCTATATCGCGACAAGCTGGCGTTCAGCACCGGTGATGAGACTCAGGTGGTCATCACTGGTGCCGAGCTGCCCGAAGGCGAACCGATGGTCGACGAGTACTTCGGTGCCGTTCAGGTGTTTTTCAATCAGGTCGAGTTTCCGATCGAACTCGGTCGGCTGTCCGCTGACAGCCAGGTGCTTGAGCTGCGGGTCGATTTTCGGGGCTGCAAGAAGGACGGCATCTGCTATCCGCCCGAGCAGACCAGCGTTCAGGTCGTGCTGCCGGCCTATCAGGGGGCTCTGTTTGAACCGGGCGCTGTTGTCACCGCTGCCGCCAGCGTCGCTGCACCGGGCGACCCGGTCTCCGAAACCGATCGACTGACCGGCCTGCTGTCTGACAAGAGCGCCTTGCTGGCGCTGGGGATCTTTTACATTCTGGGTGTGCTGCTGGCGTTCACGCCCTGCGTCTTCCCAACCATTCCCATTCTCGCCGGTATCATTGTCGGTGAGGGCAAGGACATTGGCACTTATCGGGCCTTCATGCTATCGGTGGTGTACGTCTCGGCGATGGTGCTGATCTATGCTGCTGCCGGTTACTTCACCGCCAGGACTGGGCAGAACATGCAGTCGCTGTTCCAGAACGTCTGGGTCATCTCGAGCATGATCGGCGTACTGATCCTGCTGTCGCTGTCGATGTTCGGTTTCTACGAGATCCAGATCCCGAGCAGCATTCAGAACCGCCTGAACAAGATGAGCAACAGCCAGAAAGGCGGCACCTATGTCGGTGCGTTCATCATGGGCGCCATCTCGACGCTGATCATCGGCGCCTGTGTCGCCCCACCGCTGGCCGCGATCATCCAGTTCATTGCCGAGAAAGGCAACGTGGTCTTTGGCATGCTGGCGCTGGCGGTGCTGGCACTGGGTCAGGGCACCCCGCTGCTGGTGATGGGTGCGACTGGCGGTAAGCTGATGCCGCGCGCCGGTATGTGGATGGACACCGTCAAGGCGGTCTTCGGCGTCATGCTGCTGGCGCTGGCGGCCTGGATGCTCGATCGCATTGCGCCACCGGCTCTGGTGCTGACCGCCTGGGGCGCGCTGTTCGTCGCCACCGGCGTTGCCATGGGCGCGCTGGAACCGCTGCCCGAGTCGCCTGGCATGAAGCGCTTCTGGAAAGGCGTTGGCGTGATCCTGCTGATCTTCGGCGCCATGGAGCTGATCGGCGCTGCCTCTGGTGCCAACAACTGGATGAAGCCGCTGCAGAATCTGTCGGGCGGACAGACCTCATCAATCAGCAGCCAGTCCAGCCCGTTCCAGAAAGTCAAGTCGCTGGACGATCTGCAGAACATGATCGCCGAGCGCGGCAAGCCCGCGATGCTCGACTTCTACGCCGACTGGTGCGTGGACTGCAAGCGGATGGATCGCGACACCTTCCCGACCGGACCCGTTCAGGCGGCTCTGTCGACCGGCGTGGCCATCAAGGCTGATGTGACTGACAACGATGATGTGGATCAGGCGTTGATGAAGGCCTACGGCATCATCGGTCCACCAGCGATCCTGTTCTTCGACGCCAACGGTCAGGAGTTGCGCGCCTGGCGGGTCATCGGCTTCCAGCGCTCCGGGCCGTTTGCCGAGCACGTCCGCGGCGCCTTTGCAGCCGCTGAGGCCGCGGTGACACGCTGATGCCGAAGATTCCAGCTCAGCTGTGGATTGTTCTCGGCGCGGTGATTGCTGCCGCTGCTGGCTATCAGACTGCCCGCATGGTCAAGAGCGACCGTGATCCGATCGTCGATACGGCGCGAGCTGGCGAGACGCGAGTCGATCAGCTGCTCGGCAGTCCGGCGCCCGACTTTGCAATGACCGACCTCAACCAGCAGCCTACCGAGCTGTCGTCGCTGCGCGGCACGCCGTTGCTGTTGAACTTCTGGGGCACCTGGTGCCCACCCTGTCGGGAAGAAATCCCTGACCTGATGATCGCCCAGGATGAGTTGCGCGCCTCCGGCAGTGCTGCCCTGATCATCGGGATTGCTGTCGACGACATTGATGCCGCGCTGAACTTCGCGGTTGACTATCAGATCAACTACCCCATTGTTGCCCCAGGCTATGAGGACGGCATGGCGCTGTCGATCGCCTACGGCAATGATCGGGGCACCTATCCCTACAGCGTCTTTATCGACCGTGAAGGCAATATTGACCGGATTATTGTCGGCATACTGGATGTGCCTGAGGCGGCCCGTTATCTGAAATCGCTCTGACGCGGCCTGGATAGGCAAGATCGACAATCTCGCCGGGATATTGCGTCGATTGTCGCCAAATAGGCAAATAACTGGACAGTCCAGCACGTTTATTGCACAATCTCGGACTTCATGACAGTCGACGTGAACATGCCACATATCCTTCTGATCAACGGGCCCAACCTCGATCGTCTGGGTCAGCGCGAGCCAGAACGCTACGGTCATCAGCGCCTGGAGGATATCGTCACCATGCTACGCACACATTTCTCGGATCGCTGTCAAATCAGCCACACCCAGAGCGCCAGTGAATCGGATCTGGTCGGTCGGGTGCATACCGCCGCCGAGGATG
>QIKT01000226.1 GCA_003233095.1 Oceanospirillales bacterium
AGTTTCGGGGTGGTGTCTGGCACGAAATCGACTCATCAGCGCTCGATAGCGCGGATCGGAAAAAGCGTTCTGGATGCCGAGCAGCGTGTCAGGCGATCCCTTGTGCACTTTCTCCAGCAGTAACTGGTCATCTCGATCCAGAAAGCCGTCATACAGCCGTTCATCCACATCCTGGCTCGAATAATCCTGAGTGTCGCCGAACACCGATTGCAGCGTCGGGGTCAGGTCCGGCATTGATCGCAGTTGCTCGAAATGGCTCAGGCACTGTGCCAGATTCAGAGCAATACGCTCATGATCGACAGTCTTGAGCACGTTGATTGGTGCCAAAATGGGGCTCTTGTTGGCGTGCACCAGCTTCAGCGGAATCCGCTCGACGCCTTCGGGCAGGTCAGCGCTGGAGACAAACAGGCGGTCCTGAATGTCACTCACAGACAGGCCCTCGATGTCTTCTGGCGAGCTGGCCAGGTCCAGACAGATCACCGCTGAGGCATTGACCGGGTGCCTGCAGATTGGCGCGATGATGGCCAGGCAACCTCGTTCTGCCGGGAATCGAGATGAGACGTGGACCACAGGCTGATCCTGGCCGGGTTTGAGCAGTGTCAGGGCCTGCTGTTTGTTGCGCAGTGTCAGGCAGTAGTCAAACAGTCTGGGTTGCTTGCTTCGGATCAATCTTGCCAGATCGATCGTGGCTTGTACGTCAAACAGTGCATCGTGCGCCTGTTCGTGACTCAGGCCATTGGCCACGGCCAGATCTTCCAGCTTGAAGCTGGGTTTGCCGTCCTCACGAAGGGGCCATTCGATGCCTTCGGGGCGGGTGGCATACATCAATCTGACTATGTCAATCAGATCCCATCGACTGTTGCCGTGCTTGTATTCACGGGCATACGGATCAAGGAAATTTCGGTACAGCAGGTGCCGAGTGACTTCATCGTCGAAGCGAATTGAGTTGTATCCGACCGAGCAGGTCCCTGGCTGCATCATCTGTTCGTGAATTTGAAGTGCAAAAGCGTACTCATCCTGGCCTTTCTCGGCGGCCAGTTGTGGGGTGATTTCAGTCAGCATGCAGGCGTCCGGCTGTGGTAGGCAGTCATCGGCTGGCTGACAGAACAGAATCTTCGGAGAGTCGACTTCGTTGAGGTCCACGTCAGTGCGAATGCAGGCGAACTGCGATGCTCGGTCCAGTCTCGGGTTGATCCCAAAGGTCTCAAAGTCGTGCCATAAAAAGGTCTGTTGGGTCATAGGGGTTCCGTTCGCGCCATCGGCTGCGATTGTGACATGAATTCTGATCGCGAATGGGTCATACTTCTAAGGAGCCTCTGAACAAGTCTGGGCGTATTTGACGCTCAAGACAGCCAGTCACGACTTGTTCAGAGGCTCCCGAACAGCCTGTCGGGCTTAATGGGCCGTAGCGAGGAAAAGTCGATTTGAGGCAGATTTCCCGCAGTAGATCATGTTAAGTGCGACAGTTCAGGCCATCGGTTCATCGATCAGGACGGGCAACACCGTCGGTTGAATCTGGTGCAAGATTAGCATAGTGCAGGGGAGTGCTCGATTATGGAAATAATCAATATCGCCGTCATCATCTTTGTGGCATTTGTCGTGATCTCCATCTTTAAAGGTTGGACGATTGTTGGACAAGGTTACGAATACACCGTCGAACGTTTCGGACGTTACATCAAGACATTGCGGCCAGGAATTCATTTCCTGGTTCCCTGGGTCGACAAGATCGGCAGCAAGATGAACATGATGGAGCAGGTGCTTGATGTGCCTCAGCAGGAGGTCATCACCAAGGACAATGCCGTGGTCACCGTCGATGGGGTGGTCTTCTTTCAGGTGCTTGAGGCGGTACAGGCAGCCTATGAAGTCAGTCAGCTGACCCGTGCCATCCTCAACCTGGTCATGACCAATATTCGGACTGTGCTCGGTTCAATGGATCTGGATGAGAGCTTGTCCAAGCGCGATACGATCAATGCACGGTTGTTGGCTATCGTCGATGAGGCGACTGCGCCGTGGGGGATCAAGGTGACCCGAATCGAGATCAAGGACATCACCCCACCAGCCGACCTGGTCGTCGCCATGGCACGGCAAATGAAGGCCGAGAGAGAAAAGCGGGCCTCAATTCTCGAAGCCGAGGGCACGCGCCAATCCGAAATTCTGCGTGCTGATGGTGAAAAACAGGCTGCCATTCTGGATGCCGAAGGGCGCAAGGAATCTGCCTTTCGTGACGCCGAAGCTCGGGAACGGTCGGCGCAGGCCGAAGCCGAAGCGACCCGAATGGTGTCCGAGGCGATCGGTAAGGGCGACATTCAGGCGCTCAATTACTTTGTGGCTCAAAAATACGTCGAAGCCATCCGTGATCTGGCCACCTCGGACAATCAGCGTACCCTGATCCTGCCGATGGAAACCGCGGGTGTGCTGGGTTCGTTGGCAGGTATGGCCGAAATTGCCAATCAGTCTTTCGGCAAACAAGACACCTCCAACCGCCCGAAAGCACCCACGCCATTCGATACTGATCCGCGAGAGGGCCGATGAGCGACTGGCTAGCCGAGATGGGGCCCGTTCACTGGTTCATTCTGTCATTTGCTCTGCTCATTCTTGAAGCGCTGATGCCCGGAGCGTTTTTTCTGGCAATTGGTTTGGCGGCTGCTCTGGTCGGTCTGATTGTGCTGATGGCCGGCGACATGAGCTGGCAAGGCCAGTGTATTCTGTTTGGCTGCCTGGCAATGGCGCTGGTCATTGCCGGGTTTCTCTATCGTCGAAAGCATCCACCAAGTCACAATGATTCGACCCTGAACCGCCGAGGAGCTTCTCACATCGGGCGCGTCCTGGTGTTGAACTCTGACATTATCAATGGTCGGGGCAAGGTGCGCGTCAACGACACCACCTGGACCGTCCAATGTACTGACACGCTGTCCGCGGGCCAGTCGGTTATCGTCACAGCCATCAACGGAGTTGTGCTTGAAGTTGAGCCTGCTCAGGACTGAACGCGATAGTAGGGTCTGGGTGGCAATGGTGGTATCATTTCTGCCGTTTTTCGCTCAGGCCTGAAGCATGTCCGTCCGTACCCGTTTTGCCCCCAGTCCCACCGGTTACCTTCATATTGGCGGTGCCCGTACTGCGTTGTTCTGTTACCTGCATGCCCGCCGCCATCAAGGGCAGTTCATACTTCGTATCGAAGACACCGACAGAGAACGGTCGACACAGGAATCGGTGGATGCCATTCTCGATGGGATGCAATGGCTGGGGCTTGATGCGGATGAAGGGCCGATTTTTCAGACTGACCGCTTTGATCGCTATGCCGAGGTGGTTGCACAATTGCTCGACAGTGGTCATGCCTATCACTGCTATTGCTCTCGCGAAACGCTGGATGCAGAGCGTGACGCCCAGCGTGCTCGGGGTGACAAACCCCGCTACAGCGGCACCTGCAGACACAATCCACCGGCGCATGACCCGGCAGCTCAACCCGTGGTTCGCTTTCGCAACCCCGAACAGGGCGATGTCAGCTGGGATGACGCGGTCAAGGGCACCATCACTGTCAGCAATACCGAACTGGATGACCTGATCATTGCTCGCGGTGACGGCAGTCCAACCTACAATCTCACCGTGGTGGTTGATGATGTTGACATGAATATCAGCCATGTGGTTCGTGGCGACGATCACGTCAACAATACCCCGCGTCAAATCAATATCTACAACGCGATGGGAGCGACCTTGCCGGTGTTTGCCCATGTGCCAATGATTCTCGGTGACGATGGGGCGCGTTTGTCCAAGCGCCATGGTGCGGTCTCGGTGATGAGTTATCGCAATATGGGTTACCTGCCCGAAGCGTTGCTGAACTATCTGGTTCGACTCGGCTGGTCCCACGGCGATCAGGAGCTGTTCAGTCTTGATGAGATGATTGCGCTGTTTTCTCTGGATGACGTCAATGTCTCGGCGTCCACTTTCAATACCGGCAAGCTTGACTGGGTCAATCAGCAGTATATTCAGTCGCTGCCGGCAAACCGGCTGGAACAGGCATTGAGCTGGCATCTGCAACAGGCCGATATCAACACCGACAAGGGACCGGCAGTGGCCGATGCCATCGACCTGCTCCGAGAGCGCTGCACGCATCTGAACGAGATGGCGGAGCAGATGGCCTTTCTGTATAGCGATGATCTGGTTTATGAGGCAAAGGCTGCATCCAAGCAATTCAAACCGGCTGCTATCGAACCATTGACACTGCTGGCAGAGACCCTGGATTCGGTGATCGACTGGCAAGCCGATGCGTTGCAGTCTGCCATCGTGCAGACGGTAGAGACCCTGGGCGTCGGCTTCGGCAAAGTCGGTCAGCCCTTGCGCCTGGCCTTGACCGGACGGGCGGCCGCACCGGCCAATGATCAGATTCTGGCGGTACTGGGCAAGACCCGCAGCATTGACCGCATCAGACAGGCGATTGGATGGATCCAATCGCAGTCGTGACCAACAGTGGTATACATCAGGAACAGATGATCATCGCAGTGACGCACGATGTTTGATCGTATCGGCGTCTTTCTGTCCGGACTGTGTCTGGTGCACTGCCTGTTGCTGCCTGGTGTGATTTCATTCTTACCGCTGGCGGCCACGTCGTTTCTGGCGTCCGAGGGTTTTCACTTCTGGATTCTGGTATTGGTGATCCCAACCACCGTGCTGGCCCTTTGGCCAACCTATCAGCGTCATGGGGATCGTTTGCCGTCACTGATCGCCACAGTGGGTGTGCTGATCCTGGTATTGGCCACTCTGACCCATGAAGGACATAGTCCGCTGATGGACCAGGTGCTCACGTCAGTCGGGGCCTTGGTTGTCGCGGTGGCGCATATCCAGAATGTACGGTTGCTGCGACGTTATATCGCCGCTGATCAGTCATCCATGTCTGAGGACTCAGGCGCGAGGTAAGGGTCATGTATCGATCTTCCAAACGTTTTACGGGGTTCCCATGCGCGCATCGCAAATGGCGCCATCAGGGACATTGTGCCTGGGTCCACGGCTATAGCCGCGAGTTCATTGTCTGGTTCGAATCACGCCAGCGTGATGAGAATGGGTTTGTTATGGACTACGGTGGGCTCAAATCAGTGCGCGATTGGCTCAAGGAGCAGTTTGATCACACGCTGCTGCTCGATGCCAGTGATCCACAGCTGGATCAGTTTCGAGCGCTCGAACAATCAGGTGCCTGCAAATTGAACATTCTCGAGGATGTCAGCATGGAAGGTACCGCTCGGCACGTCTATGAGCATATCAACCAGTGGGTCGATCAGCAGTCCCATGGACGCGTCTGGGTGACTTCGGTGGAATGTCGAGAAAACGAGAACAACAGCGGCTTGTACGTGCCTGACGATCGGGTTTGAGTCGATCGTCGGCCTGGCACGGCTTCAGCCCTTGCCAGTCATCTTGTCGGGACCCTTCAGAGAGTCCTTTTCGATGTACTCGATGATCGTTCCAGCGACGTCCTTGCTTGTTGCTTTCTCAATCCCTTCGAGCCCTGGTGAACTGTTCACTTCAAGGACTAGCAGCCTGTCGGACTTGACGGGATCTACTACACAAAACCCGAGTTTGGCCAGATGTCCCGATCTTGTTCGTTAAATAGCGGTGCTATTCGCCTCAAAAGATCGAAAAATCTGACTCAAATCGGCTTTCCCTCGCGACGATCGGTCAAGTTCGACAGACTCCTGGCCGAATGCTGGTTTGGCTTACTTCGACCAGGTCAGGGATTGGTAGATCAGACGCTATCTCGACTCAAAGCAATTTTCAGGTTCCCTCATTCGATAAATTGAACGACAATGGGCCGTGTTCAGTTCTCGCTCAGCTGCAACCGGGTAGTATCGAGGCTGAATTAATGTAATGACCAAGAGGATTGTCATGAGCAAAACCAGACTGAATCAACTCTCCCTGATGGGCATCGTGGCACTGGTGACAGCCTGTGTGACGATCAATGTCTACTTTCCCGAAGCCGCCGCAGAGAAGGCTGCTGATCAGTTCATCGACAATGTCATCGGGTCGACTATGGTGCCAGATGAGCAGACTTCCATTCAGCAGCCTGCCATTCGATTTTCTCTGATCGATCTGATCTTCCCGGCGGCGCATGCGCAGTCGGTGAACATTGATATCAACACGCCAGAAATCGTCGCCATTCAGAACCGAATGTCACAGCGATTCAGCAGTGAGCTGGCCGGCTTTTTTGATCAGGGCGCCATCGGATACGATGAGGATGCGATGATTGCCATTCGGGACCTGTCGGTCGTCGGTCTGAAGGATCGAAATACTCTCAAGGCCGCAGTCAGTGCCGACAATGCTGATCGCAAGGCAGTCTACCGGGAAATTGCTGTAGCCAATGGGCACCCCGAATGGGAAGACCAGATCAGACAGATCTTTGCTGAACGTTGGATTTCCCGTGCCAAGTCGGGCTGGTATTACCAGACATCCAATGGCAGCTGGACTGAGAAATAACCGCGATTTATCAGACAGACAAGGAGTAGCGCGCCGGCCACAGTGGCCGGCGTTTTGATGATGGCAAGACGACGCAAAAAATTTCCCGAGGATCCAGTCGAAATAGAAATCAGTGATCTGAGTCACGATGGTCGCGGCGTAGGGCATCTGGACGGCAAGACTGTATTTATCCACGGTGCGTTGCCTGGCGAACGTGTGACCTTCAAGTATACGGCCATGCGCCGTCGCTTCGACGAGGGCAAGACGGTCGAAGTGCTCGAGGCCTCAGCCGATCGGGTCACACCCAAGTGTCCTAATTTTGGACGCTGTGGGGGCTGCGTTCTGCAGCACATGCATCACGATGCTCAGATCGCGACCAAGCAATCGATACTGATTGAAAACCTGCAACGTCTGGGCAAGGTCAGCGCCGAGACAATATTGCCGCCACTGGTCGCAGAACCGTGGGGGTACCGTCGGCGCGCACGCATGTCGGCACGTTATGTGTACAAGAAGGAACGCATGCTGGTCGGTTTTCGAGAGCGAGGTGCGCCCTATGTCTGTGACATGCAGGAATGCCATATTCTGATTCCCGAGGTCGGCATGCACCTGCCAGAACTGACCGAGCTTCTCTCCAGTCTGGATCAGCGCGATCAGATTCCCCAGATCGAAGTGGCGGGTGGCGACGATGCCATCGTGCTGATACTCCGGCACATGAAACCACTCAGTGACGCGGATCGTGCGCGGCTCCTGGCCTTCCAGAAGGACAGCGGCCATTTTCTGTATCTTCAATCGGCAGGTCCTGACAGCATTCAGCCTCTGACCGAAGAGGCACCGCTGTTCTTCAGCTTGCCTGCCTTTGACCTGAACTTGCGATTCAACGCAGCCAACTTCGTTCAGATCAATGCAACGATCAATCAACTGATGATTCAGCAAGCAGTCGATGCGATGCAGCTGACCGATCAGGATCGGGTTCTGGACCTGTTCTGTGGTCTGGGCAACTTCAGCTTGCCTCTGGCCACACAGGCTAACGCAGTGGTTGGGATCGAAGGCGATAAGCAACTGGTCGAACTGGCTCGCGAGAATGCGACTCGCAATGGACTGGACAACACTCGCTTCGAGGTCGCTGATCTGACCGCCGATCACTCTCAGGCCGATTGGATGCAGGGTGGTTTCAGCAAGGTGCTGATCGATCCACCGCGCAGTGGTGCACAGGAAGTCCTCCCGGCGCTGGCGGCCATGAAGCCTGAACGTATTGTCTATGTGTCCTGTCATCCCGGGTCGCTTGCTCGTGATGCTGGCATTCTGGTCGAAGAGTTCGGTTATCAACTATCACAGGCTGGGGTCATGGACATGTTCCCGCATACGGCGCACGTCGAGTCCATGGCGGTGTTTATCCGTCCTGATGTGTCATGAGTTGTCTGCTGATCGGTCTGGCCGGCGACACGCTGAGCCCACAGGAGAGCGACTGGCTCACGCACCCGGACATGGCTGGCGTGGTGCTGTTCAATCGCAATATCCAGGACCCCGAACAATTGCGAACCCTGACCGATCGCATCCGAGCGGTTCGATCTGACCTGCTGATCTGTATCGATCAGGAAGGCGGCCGGGTTCAGCGCATCAAAGAACCACTGACTCGGCTGCCGCCGCTGCGAGATATGGGTCATTGTCTGAAGACCGATCATGACCTGGCACATCGGGCTGCAACGGCACATGCCTGGCTGATGGCTCATGAAATCAGGGCCATGGGCGTGGACCTGAGTTTCACGCCGGTACTGGACATCGATGGCGACAGTGCAGTGATCGGAGATCGAGCATTTGGCAGCGACAGTGACAGCGTGATTGACCTGGCGCGCACGTATCTGGATGGCATGCATCAGGCCGGCATGGCGACCTGTGGCAAACATTTTCCCGGCCACGGCACAGTTGTGGCCGATACCCACCATGATGTGGCCATCGATTCACGCAGCGCAGATGAGATCGAACACACTGACCTGATACCCTTTGCGGTGCTCGCAGATCAGATGGACGCGGTGATGATGGCGCATGTCTGCTATCCGAAGGTCTGTTCACAGACAGCCGGCTATTCTTCGGTCTGGATACAGGACTGGTTGCGTCAACGTTGCCAGTTTGAAGGACGGGTGTTCAGCGATGATCTGGGCATGCGGGCAGCCGAACAGGCGGGTGGCTATCCAGAGCGGATCATGGCCAGTCTTGAAGCGGGATGTGATCTGCTTCTGATCTGTGAACCGGACGCGGTCCAGGAGGCCATGCAGAACTTGCCGGCCATCGACCAGACGGGCAGCCCTCAAGTCTCGCTCCAAGCGGTTGAATACCCTCAGTGGGAAGAGTTGATGGGGCATCCGAAGCGAGAGCTTCATCAGAAGACTCTGATGGAGCTCGCAAACTGTCACGGACAGCATCCATCCCGACCTCGCAGCGTTTGAATCTGCATCGCATCCGGTTACAATCGATGAGCGCCCCGATTTCCGTCTGGACGGGCATCCTGACAACACTCGCTCAAACAACCATTGAAGCTTTCCCAGCACCGCTTGCGCTTCGTGCCAGAGGCAAGGAATGAACCGACTGACATGACAGAACTGGCCCCACACTCAGAACTCATTATCGATGCGAAGACTATTGATGCAGCCTTTGTGAGGATGGCGACCGAAATCAATGACGATTTTGCCAATCGCTCGGTAGTGATGTTGACCGTCATGAACGGAGGCATGATCCCTGCGTCACTGCTGGCCGCTAAACTGACCTGCGATCTGACCATGGATTTCATTCAGGTGTCTCGCTATCGAGACGAAACGGCGAGTGACTCGATCCAGTGGAAACGTGAACCCGAATTGCCGCTGGTCGATCAACATGTACTGATCGTCGACGATATTCTCGACGAGGGCGCGACCCTGTTGGAAATCATTCGATTCTGCCAGGCCCAATCAGCACGTTCTGTGACCACTGCTGTTCTGGTCGACAAGCAGCACGATCGTCGTGTTGATGGCTATGTTGCCGATTACACCGGCCTGCAGGTGGATGATCGATATATCTACGGCATGGGCATGGATTATCGCGGTCGCCTTCGTCATCTGCCCGAGATCTATGCCATCAATGAGCACTGATACCCCGACTCAGCCAGAACAGACAGAGGGGTCTGATTCGACCCCGCTGGGCATCATTGCCGGCACCGGATTTCAGAATCTGACTGGTTTGGCGGTCGATTCACGGCATGAAATCGAGACGCTGGTCGGGCGCCCGAGCAGCCCGTTGCTACTTGGACATTGGCACAATCAAGCCGTGCTGTTTCTGAACCGACACGGAGAGCTGCACACACGGCCACCTCACCGGATCAATTACCGGGCCAATCTGCTGGCGCTTCAGACCATGGGCGTACGTCAGATCATTGCGATCAATTCAGTCGGCAGCATGCATGAGTGCATGCCCCCGGGTACATTGGTGCTGCCTGATGATCTGATTGACTATACCTCAGGCCGTGAACATACTTTTGTTGATGCCATGTCATCGCTCGAAGCGCACGTCGACATGAGTGAGCCCTACAGTCGGTTGTTGCGCCAGCGTCTGATTGCGGCCGATCGAAGCGGACAGGCGACCACTCAGGCAGTCTACGGAGCAACCAACGGCCCCCGTCTGGAAACGCCTGCCGAGATCCGTCGTCTGCGCAGGGACGGTTGCGATCTGGTCGGCATGACTGGCATGCCTGAAGCGGCACTGGCCAGAGAACTGGGACTCGAGTATGCCTGTATTGCCGTGGTCGTGAACTGGGCGGCAGGCTTCAATGGCAGCTCGGCAATCAGCTTGGACGAAATACGCCAACACATCCAGGACGCCGAGCAGGCACTGCTCGTGCTTGTTGATCAATTGATGAAGGACAATTGATGAGTCAATCCCCTTATCCACATCTTGCTGCACCTCTGGACCTGGGCTTTACCACACTGAAAAATCGGGTATTGATGGGCTCGATGCACACCGGTCTGGAAGATCGAAGTAGTCGATATGACCAGTTGGCCGAGTATTTTGCCGAGCGCGCGCGTGGCGAGGTGGGCTTGATTGTCACCGGAGGGATCGCGCCGAACATTGCCGGTTGGACCGGGCCACTGTCTGGCACGCTTCGCTTTGGCTTTCAGAAGAAACGACATGAAAAAATCACCCGCGCCGTGCATGATGAAGGCGGCAAGATCTGCATGCAGATCCTGCACTCGGGACGTTACGGCTACCATCCATTCATCGTGGCACCGTCGGCTGTCAAGTCACCGATCACTCCGTTCAAGCCCAGGGAACTGTCGCTCAAGGGTGTTGAGAAACAGATTCGTGATTTTGTCCGAACCGCCTGCCTGGCAAGGGAAGCGGGCTACGATGGGGTTGAGATCATGGCCTCTGAGGGTTACCTGATTAATCAGTTTATTACCGAACAGGTCAATAAACGCACTGACGCCTATGGCGGTGATGCACATAAACGCTCAAATCTGCTTGAGGAAATCGTCAGCCGTACCCGAGAGGCTGTGGGTATCGATTTCATTCTCATCGTGCGAGTGTCGATGCTGGATCTGGTCCGAAAGGGCAGTGACTGGCCAGAAATCGTCGATACCGCCAAACGTGTCGAAGCCGCAGGAGCCACTCTGATCAATACCGGCATAGGCTGGCATGAAGCACGGATCCCGACGATTGCCGCGATGGTGCCTCGTGCCGCATTCACCTCGGTCACCGAAAAGCTCAAGCAGGATGTGTCGGTGCCTCTGATTACGGTCAATCGGCTCAACACCCCGGAAATTGCCGAGCAGGTGTTGGCGAATGGTCAGGCCGACATGGTCTCGATGGCACGTCCATTGCTGGCCGATGCCCACCTGGTCAGGAAAGCATTGTCCGGACAAGCAGATCGGATCAACACCTGTATCGCTTGTAACCAGGCCTGTCTGGACCATGTGTTTCAGAACAAACGGGCCACATGCCTGGTCAACCCCAGAGCCTGTTATGAAACCGAAATGAAGCCTGAACCGATGACTACTGCCAAGCAGGTCGCAGTGGTGGGTGCTGGACCGGCAGGGCTGTCGTGCGCGTCGGCACTGGCTGAAAGAGGTCACCAGGTGACCGTCTATGAAGCCTCCGAACATCTGGGAGGGCAGTTCAGAATTGCTCGCCATATTCCGGGCAAGCATGAGTTCGCCGAGACCATTCGGTATTACCGTCGCGAACTGGAGGCTCATGGCGTGACGCTGAAAATGAATACCCGAGCTGATGTCGGTCTGCTCAAGTCATCAGGGGCCGACGAGGTGATCATCGCTTGCGGCGTGCGCCCCAGAGCATTGTCATTGCCGGGCATCGAATCGGACAAGGTCATCAGCTATCCAGACCTGTTGCTGGGTAGGCGAACAGCGGGGGCTCGTGTGGCGATCATCGGTGCTGGTGGTATCGGTTTCGACACCGCCATGTATCTGTCGGTCAAGGACCCCGATGGCATTCAGACGCCTGAAGAGTTCCTGCGTGAGTGGGGCATCGACACCCAATTCGAAACGCGAGGTGGATTAGCCGATCCGGATCCGGAGTACCTGCAAACACACGGTTCGGGTCGTGAGATTTACATGCTCAAGCGATCTGCAGGAAAGCACGGTGCCAGTCTTGGCAAAACGACCGGTTGGGCGCATCGACGCACGCTGAAAACTCGCGGTGTGAAGATGCTCTCCGAAGTCAGTTACAAGGCCGTCAACGATCTGGGCTTGTTGATCGAAGTGGACGGTGTCGAGAAACAGCTGGAGGTCGATCACGTCATCATCTGCGCGGGACAACTGTCAGAACGAGGCCTATATGATGAGTGCGTCGAACAGGGCATGTCTACACACATCATTGGTGGTGCCGATCTGGCGACTGAAGTCGATGCCAAACGCGCCATCCGTCAGGGCATTGAGCTTGGAGACCGACTCTAGGGAACCTCTGAACAAGTCATGACCGGCTGTCTTGATATCTGGCAGGACACCATCGCTGGTGGCACCGGTCAGTCTGATGCGGCAATGCCGGCTGCAACCTATGGCGACACCGAGTGGTTATGGGGCGGCATCTGGTTGCTCGTCACCGCTGCGATTACGACCTGGCTGATCCGCCGCTGGATGCGATCCTCTCGTCTTTGATTCGATAGCTCGAATCCATCCGCAAAAATCTCGTCCTCTGTGGGCAGATCTACGGCGCTGCTGAAACTGATGGTGTGACTAATCAGCAACTGCCCATCAGGTACTCTTCTCCCGATAGCCAGACCAGATGGTCGAGGTCTCTGAATCGAGTGACCAGCGCTTCGATATAGTCGACCGCGTCCTGACTCAGTGGCAGGTCACAGTCCCAGGGACGCGCGGTATCGTCCAGCACATGAAACCAGGTGGTGATGCCGTTGTTGTCCAGCTGATCAAGAAACCCTCGTCAGTTGTCAAAAACGCCCGGCGCAATCCCGCTGCTGGCGTGATTGTGGATATTGAGCGGTGTGCAGCGAGCAGATTGGTGGTGTTCAAAGACGTTGTCATTGTGCGATCCAGAACCAGGATTGATCGGTTATAATAGGCTTGGCGATGCCGAAATGTCGCGAACCATCTCTCGAAATTTTCAGTCTGAAAGCTTTGGTCGACGGCGTGTGTTTGAACACAATGACCGTTCGGGCTGATAGAATTGGAGTGATTGAGCAGACAAGCGGTCGCCGGTATGCGATCGAACAATGACGAATCAAACAGGACAGAACTGATGCAACTCAAATTTCGAATGATAGCTCGCTGGCTAATCGTGCTGATGCCGATCTGCCTGGCCACGGCCATTGCCGATTCGGCCAAACTGGACACGATCAGGTTGCCTGATGGCTTCAAGATAGAGGTCTATGTGGACGGTGTTGAAAACGCTCGACAGATGGCATTGGGAGATCAGGGGACCCTGTTCGTCGGCAGTCGCGGAGCCGGCAAGGTTCATGCAATCACCGATAGCAACGGCGACGGCCGTCACGATTTGGTTCAGGTCGTTGCCAGTGGCCTGAACATGCCCTCCGGTCTGACCTTTCACAATGGGTCGTTATATGTCGCAGCGATCAATCAGATCTGGCAATACGCGGACATCGAATCGAATCTGGACGAGATCGCCGAGCCGATCGTGGTCTATGACGATCTTCCCGATGATCAACACCATGGCTGGAAATTTATCGACTTCGGACCGAATGGAGAGCTCTACATTCCCATTGGTGCGCCTTGTAATGTCTGCGATGAAAGCGGCTACGCACTGATCAAACGGGTCAACCTGGATACAGGTGAATCTACCGTGGTTGCACAGGGTGTTCGCAACAGCGTCGGCTTTGCCTTTCATCCGATCTCTGGCGATCTGTATTTTACCGACAATGGTCGTGACTGGATGGGCGATGATTCACCGGACTGTGAGCTCAATCATGTCAGTGAAGAAGGCCAGCACTTTGGCTTTCCATATGTCCACCAGGGTGACCTGCTGGATCCGGAGTTTGGCAAGGACGCCAATCCGGATGACTATCGATCGCCACTGGTTCGTCTTGGACCTCATGTCGCACCTCTGGGCATGATGTTTTATCAGGGCGATCAGTTTCCAGCGACGTACCAGAACAACATGATCATTGCCGAGCATGGTTCATGGAATCGAAGTAACAAGATCGGCTATCGGCTGCGCCGAGTCAGTCTGAATAAGCAGGGAAAGCCTGAGACCACCACCTTCGCCGAAGGCTGGCTGCAAGGCGAGGAGTCCTGGGGACGGCCTGTTGACGTGTTGGAAATGCCGGACGGTGCGATCCTGGTCTCCGATGATGCGGGCAACCGGATTTATCGAATCAGTTACACGCCGAACTGACCCGCGCTATTGGCCTGTGTCTTAGATTGAGTAGAAGTGTTCGTGCACCATAGTGCCATGGACACTATAATTCGAGCATGAAATCTCTTCACTCAAGAACGAGCAGTCATTGTGAATTACACTGAATGGGCCATCGGCCAGCGATGTATTTCCCAAGCCGAACCTGAGCTTGGGCTGGGTCTGGTCGAGACAGCTGACCCTCGACGATTGACGCTGCACTTTCCGGCTGTTCAGGAAACGCGTATCTATCAGCGTCAAAGTGCTCCGATCAGCCGGATTCGATTCCAGTTGGGCGATCGGATTCGAGGTTCGCATCATCCGCAGTGGTCCGACCGAGTCTGGCGCGTGATCGCAGTCGATGATCAGCAGTCCCTGCTTCGCTACACATTGGAGACTGAGTCAGGACTGTCAACCGATGACGTTCAGCGGCGCACAGTCAGCGAACAATCGTTGCCTGCCGATCTGCGCTTCGGATCTCCCGATCAACGTTTCGCCTCGGCACAGATCGATCATGTCGGCAGTTTTGATCTGTTTCTGAGAACCCTCGAGCAGCAGGCACGACTGGATGCATCGCCGGTTCATGGCCTGCTTGGCTGTCGAACACAGCTGTTGCCTCATCAAATCTATATTGCCCATCAGGTCGCTCAACGACTCTCGCCGCGTTTGTTGCTGGCCGATGAAGTGGGGCTGGGCAAGACCATCGAAGCGGGACTCATTCTGCATCAGATGCTGCTCAACGAGCAGGCAGACCGGGTGCTGGTGCTGGTCCCGGACTCACTGGTACATCAGTGGCTGGTCGAGATGCAGCGGCGTTTCAACCTGACCTTCTCGCTGTTCGACCTGGAGCGATTCGAGTCATTACTGGTTGACGAAGGCAATCCCTTTGATTCCGAGCAACTGATTCTCTGTCCGATGAGTTTGTTGACTGAGGATGACATCGTACTGGCCGCTGCATTGCGCAGTAGCTGGGATCTGCTGGTTGTCGATGAGGCGCACCACCTCGAGTACTCACCGGGCGCATCATCGGCCGAATATCTGCGCGTGGCAGCGTTGGCTGAAATGGCCGATGGCTTGCTGCTGCTGACTGCCACACCCGAGCAATCCGGCAGCGCCACCTATTTCGGTCTGCTTCAATTGCTGGATCCGGATCGGTTTTATTCCCTGCCGCTGTGGCAGCAGGAGCAAGCCGGGTTCGAACAGGTCAACAGCTGTATCCGGGGTTTGCAGGACCATGACGACGAGATCACCGCTGAGACCGTCCAGCAGATCAACCAGGCTTTGGGGCTTGAGGGAGATCAGAGGCTGGATGAGACGCTCAGTCGGGATGAGTTGATTGAAAGCGTGCTCGATCGATATGGCACTGGACGAGTGCTGTTTCGCAATACCCGAAAGGCCATTGGTGGTTTCCCCGAACGCCGACTGAAAACCCAGGTTCTGCCTTGTCCTGCTGCCTATCTGGCAATCGATGAGGCGGTGACTGGCCTGTATCCAGAGCGCGATTGGGCTGATGCACAGCGCGCCAGCCAGGATGAACAGATCTCCCCGTTGTCAGTGGGCTGGTGCGAGCATGACCCGCGGGTCGATCAGCTCATGGGCCTGGCGGCTTTGCTGCATCAGGACGTTGGAGACCCACGCATTTTGGTCATCTGTCATCATGCCGAATCCGCGGTCGAACTGACCCGTTATCTTCGCGATACGGCGGGTCTTCGTTGCGCGGCCTTCCATGAGCATCTGACCCTGATCGAACGCGATCGCGCGGCGGCCTGGTTTGCCGACACCGAGTCAGCGGCTCAACTATTGATTTGTTCGGAGATGGGTAGTGAAGGGCGTAACTTTCAGTTCGCCCAGCATCTTGTGTTGTTTGATCTGCCGCCCAACCCTGACCTGATCGAACAGCGCATCGGAAGGCTGGATCGGATTGGCCAGCAGGGCGATGTCAATATTCACGTCTGGCCATTGCAGGGCACGGCCCAGGAAGTCCTGTTTCGATGGATGCATGAAGGGCTCGATTTGTTCCAGCGCAGCCTGACCGGAGGATGGGGGCTCTATCAATCCCATCGCCAGGCGCTGCATGGCCTGATGGTCGATGCGGATGAGACCAGTCTGCTGTCGTTGATCGAACAGACCGCTGAGCAGGTCACCGAGTTACTCAACGCCCAGCAGCAGGGTCGCGATCGCCTGATCGAGTTGAACTCTTGTCGTGCCGATGTCGCCGAAGGTCTGATTCGACAGATACGCTTGCTGGAAGAGGGCAGTGATCTGACCCGTTTCGCGCATGATCTGTTTGATCAACTCGGGATTGATCACGATGTGCATTCAGCAATGACTGATGTCATTCATCCCAGCGATCATCTGAGAATCGATCATGTGCCGGGTTTGAGCGAGGATGGGATGACCTTGACCTACGATCGGACCCGAGCACTGGAGCGTGAAGATTTCCAGTTCATGAGCTGGGAGCATCCATTGATGCGACATCTGATGACCTGGGTGCTTGAATCCGGAATGGGGACCGCCTGTCTGGGTTTGCTGCAGAAACACCGTTTGCCCCGTGGCACGGTTCTGATTGAACTGGTCTATCAGATGGATGTCATGGCGCCAGCTGCACTGCAACTTGGCCAATTCCTTCCGCGTGCTCCGGTTCGAATACTGCTCGATCAACTCGGTCGCGAGCTGACCGACAGCGTCGATCCAGCCAAGATGACCAGGCACTGCCAGCCGGTGCCGTCGGCGATTCTTGAGGCGGTAATCGATCAACTCAAACCTTTGCTCACGCAGTGTCTTGAACGCGTCAGTGAACGATTGGAGCCCGAGCTGAGTGAGGCTCGAGATCAGGCCAGTGCCAAACTGGATCTTGTTCTGGGGCACGAGTTGAGACGACTTGAAGCGCTGAAACTGATCAATCCGGGCATTCGGGAGGATGAAGTGCTGATGCTCACACGCCGGCTCGATGTGAGCAGGACATTGGTCAACAAGGCACGCTTCGAGCTCAAGGGTCTGCGCTTGATTGTCTGTGCCTGACGCTCGGTCAGCATGGGTCGGTAGCTGCTGAATCAGGTCAGCATCGGCAGAGCCAGTGTCGCCAGTCCGAGTACCCGTGCAAAGCCACACCTATCGGGGAACCGCTCGCTACGGTTTCTAGGGAGCCTCTGAACAAGTCGTGATCGGCTGTCTTGAGCGTGAAATACGCCCGCTCGGCGTTGCATGAGCTGAGCCATAGCACCACGATGACTCAGCTCATGCGCCTTGATCAGACACATTTCCCATCTCAATCCAACTCGCTTAAGACTTGTTCAGAGGCTCCTTAATGAAATTAAAATCGTAGCCTGTTACAGTGGTACCGATGAAACAAGCCGTACTGATACGCTCCGTCAAATATATGCTCGCCGCCATGCTTGCGGTAACGATGAGCTTTGGCGCATCAGTGGCTGACATTCATCCGGTCGATGCAGATGAGATTGCCTGCCAGAGCGCCGATATTACGGCCCAGCATGGCAATCTTGAAAAAG
>QIKT01000220.1 GCA_003233095.1 Oceanospirillales bacterium
ACCTCTCCTGCCTGATGGGTCACATCTCCCATGGAGCTCTGAATCTTTCGGCTGATGTGCCGAAAACGTTTGCTGACAAACCAGATCACCAGGGCAATTGGCGGGGTGATCAGTACGATGATCATTGTCAGTCGCACACTGACCATGAGCATGACGGTGACAAAAAAGATGATGTATAGCGAGTCCTTGATAACAATGGTAATGGCGTTGGAGGTCGACTCGGCAATCTGTTCGATATTGAAGGTCAATTTGGAGATCAATTGACCTTGAGACTGCCGGTCAAAGAATCGGGTCGGCAAGCGCAGATACTTGATAAACGTTTCCTGCCTCAGATCCATGATGACTGATCGACCGATCCTGGCCATGATCACCACAGATACAAATCCGGCGATACCGCGACCAACGAACACGGCGATAATCAGGAACGGCAGAATTTTCATCACGTTCGGATCGTGATTGACAAATCCTTCGTCAATCAATGGTTCCATTAGCCGCGCAAAGCCGGCCGTGCACAGCGCATCAATAATCATGGCGAGAAAGGCCACTACAAACAGCCGTTTGTGCGGACTGGCATACCGGAGGAGACGTCGATAGACGCCGCCACTGTATTCGGCAGGTTCAACGAATCGAGTCATCAGACCCTCTGTCGGCGATCAGCGATCAGCGTTATAGATGAGTACGGCATGGCTCAATGGGGCCCTTCGCTGTCATCAGGAGTGGTGGCAATGGAAAGGTTGACCACATTCAGCCGAGTCAGCACATCCATCGCCGTGACCACGTACTTGTGCGCTACATTGGCATCGGCGCGCAGCGTGACCGGTTGATCCCGGTTGTCTCCGACCAGTGCGATGATGGCATCTCTGAGAGCATCGGCAGAATTGGTTGGCACTTCGTTGTTATTCAAAAAGTACTGCCCTTCTCGACTGATTGCGATGATCAGCCGATCCTGCTCAGACCGAACCGGATCCTGCGTGGCTTGAGGCAGGTCTATCTTCAATCGTGCCTGCTGCTCGAAGGTGGTGGTCACCATGAAGAAAATCAGCAACAGAAACACCACGTCGATCAGTGGCGTCATGTTCAGATCCGGGTCTTCGCTATCCTGGCTGGAAAACTTCATGAGGCTATTTTGCCGGCGCTGACTTGCTGGCCCGCGTGCGTTTCGCTGCGGCAGGCTGAGCGTTGTCAATGGCATCAATCAAATGCAGGACTTCGGCCTCCATTTCGATCACCAACTGGTTGACGCGACCACGGAAGTAGCGATAGAAGAAGAACGATGGAATCGCCACTATCAGCCCGGCAGCGGTGGTGATGAGCGCCTGAGAAATACCCCCCGCCATCAGGTTGGCTTGCCCGACGCCGCTTTGCATGATCTCGTTGAAGACCTTGATCATTCCGAATACCGTGCCCAAAAGACCCATCAGTGGGGTCATACCGGCGATCGTGCCCAAGACGTTCAGATAACGTTCCAGTTTATGCGCCACCTGACGGCCGGTATCTTCGACCGCTTCGCGGATAATGTCCCGAGATCGCGCGCGATTGCGCAGCGCAGCCGCCAGCACCGACCCAAGAGGCGAGTTGGCTTCCAGAGCGGTGATGTGGGCATCGTCCAGCTTTCGACTGCGTGCCCACTCACGAACCTGACTGGCCAGTTTGCCTGGAACGATTTCCTTGCGGCGTAGTGACCAGAAGCGCTCGGCCACTATGGCTATCATCAGACCGGCGCAAATAATGATGGGGATCATCAACCACCCACCCTGCATGACAATTTCTTTCACAATCGTGCATCCAGCTTGGAACAGCGTGCAATCATACTCACTTTTGACTGCCCCGTCTGTATCTCGATGCTGATTTTAGCGGCGAATTCAGTGCCACGGAACCGAGTTGGCAGGACGCGCTTCTTCAGGCGTCCAGATCGCAATTCTGGTCATTTTCTACACGACGATGCCACAATCGTGGTCGGTCCAGACGGTGCCGCTGAAGCACCCTTGGACCCAGTTCATCCCATGCGATCTGCAGGTAGCCGCAGTCAGCGGTATCAACCACCCGACTTCCCAGCGCCCTGAATCGATTGATCACGGCCGGATGAGGCAAACCGAAACGGTTACCCCGACCGCTGCTGACCACAACCCACTGCGGCATCAGATGCGAGACAAACGCTTCGGCGCTAGAGCTCCGGGAACCATGATGCGCAGCCACCAGAACCGATACATCCTCAAGCTGATCGGGATAGAGCCTGAGCAGACGAGACTCGATCACCGATCCTATATCACCAGGTAACAGGACGGTCTGATTGCCATGACGAATCAACAGAACGCAGCTGGAGTTGTTGCCCTGATACGGCAGGCCTTCACCCGGATGCAAGATCATGAACTCCGTCTTGCCATGAACCCAGGACTGCCCCTGACGACAGTGACCTCGCTCTAAGGTCGTTCCGGACAGATAATGGCGCGCGGCTGGCCGCACCTGACTGAGGCGTTCAAATCCACCCGCATGGTCATTGTCATGATGACTGAGCAGAATGAAGTCCGGGTTGCGTGGCCCAAACAGATGCGCAAGCATCGGCTCGATCACCTGTTCACTGCTACCTGGGCGTCCAGGCCGCCCAGGGCCGGTGTCATAGATTCCATACCCACCGGGATACTCGATCACCACCGACAATCCTTGTCCAACATCCAGCACATGCAAACGCAGGCGACTCTCTGGGCGCTGAAACATGATGCTCATCAGTATCACTGCACCCATCAGGCCTGACAGCAACCAGCTTCTGAAACCGGGTCCCAGCAGCAGAATGACCAGCACGATCGAGATGGCGAGGGTGACCAGAGAAGCCGGAATCTGGACTTGCCAACTAAGCAGATCAGAGGCCCATTGCAGCGCGTCGGACATCAGCTGTGCCGCCCATTGTGCCGGTTTCAACAAGGTGCCGCCCCAGCTACCGGACTGATGAATCGAGTCGGTCAGCAGGTCGAGACTGAGACCCCCGATCAGACCCATCATCAGCAAGGGCAACAGGACGATACCCAGATAGGGAATCAGAATCAGATTCAGAATCGGTGAGAGAGGGTTGATCGGTTGACCAAAACCCAGAGAAACCGGCAACAACCCGCACAGCACGACCCACTGAATCAACCACCAGGAGCGCCGCCCATGTCGCCAGTAAGGATGACACTGTGCACTGCCGATCAACACGGCAACCGCAGTGAATGAGAACCAGAATCCCGGACTGAGCGTTTGACGTGGATCGATCAACAGCACCAGAAGCATTGCCAGAGAGAATGGCTGCCAGCCGTTTTGACGCCTTAAGCAGACCGTCGCCAATGCGACCCCACAGAGCATGATCAGCGCCCGCTGAGTGGGCAATGACAGACCGGCCATCAGCGAATACAGTGCGGCCAACAGAAGGGCTGGATAGACAGCCAATCTCGCTCGAGAACTACGTTGGCGAAGCCACTTTATTCGGTATAAGACACGAGCCAACCCCCAACCACAGCTAGCTATCAGGCCGATGTGCAGGCCGGAAATGGCCATCAGATGCAGGCTGCCGGTCTGCCGAAATGCTTGCCACTGTGACTGTGAAATGCTCCGTGTGTCACCGGCAGAGAGTGCCTTGAGAATGGCTGCCGATTCTGTGTGCTGTGTCTGCTGATCGATCCAGAGAATGATCTGGTCACGGACTCTGGCTGCCGCAGATCGGGCGGGTTGAAGACGAATTGCGCGGCCATCAACACTGGCGCTAACGTCAACATACTGGCGATACATTTGTTGTTCTCGGTTCTGGCCGGCGGGGTTGCTGCGTCCGTAAACGGGTTTGATGGAGAGTGTCATGGCCCAGTGTTCATCGAGCTTTGGAGACACTATCGGCGATCTTGCTTCAACCGCTCGACGGTCATGCCAGAGCGCAACGTTTAAACCGATCAGAGAATCTTGATCCGCTGACACAATCTCTGCACGGTATTGGCACGCTTCGGGATAGCAAGTCGGCATGCTCAGGATGCGGACCGTGACGTCGGCGTTTTTGACTGGAAAGGTAAGTCGATCAAGACGATCATGAAAGCTCGAGGCACTACTGAGCGCCTGGAATGCACCTAGCAGGAGCACTGCAAGAAGCAACGCGAGCCGTGATCCAAATCGCAATGACAGGAACAGGGCTCCTGTAGCCATGATCAAAAAGACAACAGTTTCGCCACGATCCGGCGGACCGTGACAAAAGGTGGCAATGACATTACCCGCCACCAGGGCCAGTGCAATCCATTGCATCGTCCGTGGTTCCCTGAGCCAGTGCCGTCAGACGGCCTGGTTATTCCATTCAGCCGACGCTGACATCCTCGTCGAGCACACCGTGAGTCATCACCAGCACTCGATCCATCTTTCGAGCCAGGATCAGATCATGAGTGACGATCACCAGAGCCGTACCCTGAGACTGATTTAGCTCCAGCATCAACTGATACATTTGCTCGGAGTTCTCTTCGTCCAGATTACCGGTCGGCTCATCAGCCAGCACACAGGCAGGCTCAGTCACCAACGCTCGCGCCACTGCTGTGCGCTGTCGCTCTCCACCAGATAACTGGCCGGGTTTGTGAGTCAAACGATGCCCCAGACCAATTCTCTCTAGCAGTGCGCGGGCTCGATTTTTTGCATCCGAGACACTGCAGCTTGACAGGTAGAGCGGCATGGCGACATTGTCCAGTGCGGTAAACTCGGGCAACAGGTGATGAAACTGATAGACAAATCCAAGGTGCTGATTTCGTATTCTTGCCAACGATCTCTGACTCTGTCCCTTGAGCGCTTGACCACAGATGTTGACCTCACCCTGATCGGGTTGATCAAGGCCGCCGAGCAGATGCAGCAACGTAGATTTGCCGGTACCGGATGCGCCAAGAATAGCCAACCTCTCTGAGCGATTCACATCAAGATCGACACCGCGAAGCACTTCAATCGGTGCCCCACCCTGATGATAGGTTCGATGCAGACCACGCGCTTTCAACACCTGTGAATCACTCATAGCGAAGGGCCTCCACAGGATCGGTTCGCGACGCGCGCCAGGCCGGATAAACCGCTGCGACCAGCGACAGCACCAGGGTCAACAGCGTGATCAGAACCACGTCATCCATCTGCAGTTCTGAAGGCAGACGGGAAATATAATAGATGTCAGCTGGCATGAATTCGATGTTGAACATCTGTTCAATTCTGGCCACGATCGCCTCGACATTGCTGGCCAGTGAGACACCACCGATCACTCCCAGAATAATGCCCAGCAAACCGATGAGAATTCCGGTCATCATGAAGGTCCGCATGATCACGCCCGGGCTGGCACCGATGGTTTTCAGAATGGCGATATCCGATTGCTTCTCGGTGACCACCATCACCAGTGTCGAGATAATGTTGAACGCGGCAATGGCAATCAGCAGGGACAAGATGACGAACATCATTGTCTGCTCCATCTTCACTGCCCTGAACAGGTTGGCGTTTTTCTGACTCCAGTCCTGCACCCAGTAGAAGCCGTCAAATTCGTCGCGCAGTTCCTGAGCCACACGATTGGCCTGGAACAGATCACGAACCTTGATGCGAATGCCCTCGGCACCACTGCTAACTCGAAACAATCGGGCGGCGTCATCGATATGAATCAGTGCCATTGCTCGATCCGCTTCCTCGATGCCCAACTCGAAAATACCCACGACGGTAAATCGCTTGACCTGGGGCAAGGCACCCGCAGGCGTGGCGTTGATGGTCGGCGCAAAGACCGTGACCTTGTCGCCCTGATTCATGCCCAGCACCGCGGCAAGACCTGAGCCCAGAAGGATGCCAAACTCGCCCGGCACAAGATCGCTCATCTCGCCTAGCAACATGTTCTCGTCGATTTCACTGATCGGGCCCTCCAGTGCCGGATCAATTCCTCTGACCTGCGCGCCGGTAATCCGGTAGCCCTTCAACAGCGTTTCCTGATCGATATACGGGGCCACGCCGACCACATCCGGGTGCCTGGACGCCTGCTCAATGACCTCGTCGATCCGCTCCATCTCGCCATCCGGGCGACTGATGGTGGCATGAGAGACGAAGCCGAGAATCCGATCACGAATTTCAGTTTCAAAACCATTCATCACCGACAGCACCGTGATCAGCACGGTCATGCTCAAGGCAATGCCAAGAATCGAAATAATCCCGATAAAGGAAATGAACTGATTGTTGCGTTTGGCACGCAGATATCGCAGGCCTATAAAGGCCGACAGGGGCTTGAACGCCATACTATCGAGTTCTCCGGATGATCAGAACCGACCTGCACCACGGCAGTGACGGCAATTGTTGGGAGCCTATCGGACTTAACGAGTCGTCGCGAGAAAACGTCGGTTTGAGTCAGATTTTTCGACCTTTTGAGGCGAATAGCACCACAATTTAACGAAAAAGATCGGGAAATCTGGCCAAACTCGGGTTTTCCGCAGTAGATCATGTTAAGCCCGACAGGCTGCTGGGTACGGCGTACATCAGGCATGCTCAGCCTGGGTGTCTGCGCGATCGGGCAGACATTGTAACAGCCTCCGATAGGCATGTGTCTGTCCAGTTCGACAGACCGATAGCTGATGAGTTCGCGCCAGACAATCCACCTTGAGCAATACCCTGCTGGCAGAGCGAAAACGGACTGCTCTGAGTTGAGCGGGATACTCACCGGATACTCCTTTGAGACGCATTCCGTGCTGGTCTGACCAGATCAAATGGCTCCAGTGCGCAGACCGTCGCTGCTGCAGCGCAGCGCTGCAGCGCCAGGTCATCAGCACGAGTGCGGCGCAAATGACATTGTGTTGCACAGGCAACAGCAACATCAAAAGGCTGAGCATCCATGGCAGCGAATCCGACCATTGCCAGCGGTCCGTGATCAATCTGAGGTCAATCGATCGCTCGAATCTGTTGTACAAGTTGTTTCATCCTTGAATCTTCGGGTTGCCCCCTTCCGGTCATCCAGTCCCACAGCTGATCATCTTCGCATTCGAGGAGTTGCATCAGCGTTTGCAGCTCTGCATCACTCATCGCCTGTCCATGACGGTCGACCAGCCGGCTCAGCATCAGGTCGAGCTCGAGCATTCCACGACGGCATTTCCAGCGAATCTGGCGGAGCATATCTGTGCTATTCATCGGCAACGTCACACAGATGATAGCTGCGAATTCGAGCGTCAGGAAGAGCCAGAGAGCGACCAGCTTTGTCAGAAATCAGAGCACCGCCCCTTGACTTCCCAGTCACCATATCGGGTTGGCTCGAGACCTTTGGGGCCATTGATTTCACGCGGCATCTCCTTGTGCTTCGAGTCGTCACTCGCCGCTGAATCAACCCGTGCATCTGACTCTGAATCGGATTCGGGCGCCTGGGTCTTGTTGGCTGTGTTCATAGTCTGTAGTGTGCTCCACGATCGTTCAAGTGTAAGGTCAGTCATCGATGAATACCATCAACTCCCATTATCACCTGCTGCGTGTCAGTGGGCGTGATCATCTGGATTTCCTGAATCGGATGCTCTCGAGCGACGTCATCGGTATGGCGGTGGACAGCGTGTGTCCCAGTGCGTTGCTGGCTATCAATGGCCGCGTGATTGCCACACTGATCCTGATACGACAGCAGGACTGTGTGGATGTGCTGATTCATCCCAGCCTGGTCGAACGGGTGACTGATCAGTTGAGTCAGATGCGATTTCGATCCGACGTGGCGATCGACCGGATCGATGCGGCTAGACTGTTCGGTTGCGAGAGTGGATCAGTCCCTTCACCGGCGCCCGGGACCTGGGCCCTGTCCAGGCAGGGCCCAGCATGTATCATTCATTGGCCCGACCCGCTGCAGCTGTGGATCATCGAATCATCCGACCCAATCCCCGAAGAATTGGCCAGTATGGTATTGTCAGATGATGAATGGACTGCAAGACTGATTCGAGAAGGACTGTGCTGGATCACTGCTCAGACCACCGATCACTATATCGCCCAGATGATCGATTTGCATCACGGGCCAGCCATCAGCTTTCGCAAGGGCTGCTTTCCAGGCCAGGAAGTGGTCGCGCGAATTCGCTACAAGGGGAGCGTCAAACGCAGCCTCTATCGGTGTCAGTCCGATACGGTGCTGCCCGTTGGATGCAGCCTGAATGTCGGCGATCGTCGCCTGGGCGAAGTGATCAATTCTGCCGGAACCCGGGCTCTGGCCGTGCTCTCCAACCGTGTGGACTCCGAAGACGAGATCACCGAAGCAAACTCATCGGTGAAAGTGGTGATCAAACGGGTGCATCCTCAGGCTGAATAAACAATGCGATGACAACTGCGAACTTTCTGTAAAAACACGGCTCTATCAGTTTAAGCTGATGTGATCCGCTGCTATAAATAACCCATGAGCAGCCAGGTGGACAGACTAATGGGACTTGTGAAGAAGACAGTAGCATCAGGCATGCTGATATTCGGGCTGTTTCAGGCTGTTATGGCTGACACACTCAATTTGGTCATTGAACCTTCTTACCCACCTGCTCGAAGTCAGGAGGTGTATGAGCCGCTGGTTCGCTACCTCAACGAGAACACACCGCACACCATCAATCTGATCACCCCAAAATCCTACAACGACTACTGGCAACGCCTCGAAGAAACGCCTGCACAGCTGTCACTGGATGAAGCTCATATCGCGGGATACCGAATCGAGAAAATGGGATTTGATCCGCTGGTCAAGACCTTCGAGGATAGCCGCTACACACTGATCATCGGCCAGAATGTTACCGATGAATCTCTCAGAGGACTGCTGGGTCGCCGAATTGCAACCTTGCCATCCCCCAGCCTGGGATACATCACGCTGACACAGGCCTACAACAGACCACTGCAGCAGCCGATCTTCGCCTCGGTCGCAGCCTCCTGGCTGGATACCATTGAAGTCATTTTCGATGGCTCTTCTGACGCTGCGATTGTCCCTGAGTGGCTGGCACAGCGTTATCCGAATCTATACCCGATCTATGATTCTCCGGTCTATCCGGGCAGAGCCGTCCTGGCATCGCCCGACGTGGACCAGGCGGTCAGGGACGAGCTGACACAAGCATTGCTGAAACTGCATGATGATGAATCTGCATTCAGTGTTCTGGCGGAAATGAATATCAGCCGATTTGAACCCGCCAATGGCAACATGTATCGCCAGTATGCCTCGTTGCTCAAAAGCGTCGTGGGCTACTGACATTTATCGGCTGGATGGTCGATTCATGGCTGGGAAATTAATGTTCAGACCAGTTCCCTGACAGCCTCATCGATCATGCGGTCTTCGTCGCTGAGGTATTGATTGGTAACCCGATACATGCAGAAACTGGCGCTTTTCTGAACCAACTCACCAATCTCCAGCATGCCGGTCCAGTAGCGTCGGTCGTCGTACCACGCCACCGAAAGTTCAGTCATCGAGCCAGGCAAGTAGCTTTGCACAAACAGATATTGGCAGAAATCGTTCATCTCTGTACTGAAGTTATTGACAATCAGGGCACTGCTGCAGGTGCCGTCCTTCAGGTCATCTACAATCGCCGCTGGCCGACAGTCCGTCCCTACAATCGACACACCAATCAGCAGCTCACTCGGGCTGATGGCATTGAGCCAGCGTACGGTTCCGATCAGATGCACTTGATCACGATCTTCGAACAGATCAGTGGTCAATCGAATCAATTCACCAATTCTGAGCTTCAACTGATCGGTTTCGGTCAGCCGCAGACAGTAGCCACCGACACTCTGGTTGACCAGCTCTGCACGATACAGACTGGAACGTCTGCGCTTGCCAACTGACAGGTTCTGGTTACTGATCGGTTCTCTGGACTTGGAAAACTGATCGTCTCGCACCTGCTCCAGAAAGTATCCAAAGCTGATATTGCCCGCCTCCTGAAAATGAATTCCAGCAAGCCCCATCGAGAAGTGAAAAGTGTGCTCGCCCTCGACCCGATCATTGTTCCGGTTGACTGACTGATCCCAGAACTTCAGGGTGTTGTCCAGCAACAGCGCATCGAAAATCAGTGATTTGCCATCGGTCTGTTTGAGGGTCACTTCGTAATCTCCCTCGGAACGTTCGTCCAGCTTGCTTTGCAGCTCAGCCTTCAGCGTGTGCACATCGAACATCAGATCAACGCGAGGACGATTGCTGCCCGGTTCGACCAGTTCGGGAATTGTCGTTTGTTTCACATCAATCAGAAATTGCCCTGACTCAAACTGATGAGTGTCCGAGAGCAACGTCACTCGTGTGTGACTGGCCCAGAGTCTGGAGGCGCGGTAAATCTGTTCGATTGACGCCTGCGAGGCGCTGGTCAGATTGCTGATCGTCAGCAGCAGTATTCGGCAGTAAGCTTCATGAATCGTGGATTCACGACTATCAGGCTCTGCAATGATATTGCGATAAGTTCGGTTCACCAGGCCCTGCTTTTCGGCAAAGGCATAGCAGGTATGCAAACAACGCCAGAATTTTGCTGGCACGTTCTGATAGAGCAAACTGGATTTGTGAATGAGGTGCAAACTGCTGCGCATCATGGCGTGAATGGACTGTGCCGCCTTGCGCTTGTTGAGCAGGGTCAACGAGGTGCCATTGCTAGACAGCTGATTGATCAGAATCAGATGTGCCATGGTGAATTCGGTGAGGATATTCAACGACAACTGACCCATGGTATGCTGTGAATCGCTCAGAGGAAAGACGGCGTCCCGATACTGCCGGCGTGCGTTGTTGATGACGCTGCCTACCTGTTCGGTGAGCTTTTCCAGCACCACCGATCGCAGACGTGAGGTGACGCTGGTGCGATTCAGTTCGCTCAGTGATTCGAGAATACAGTCGTTGAGCGAACTCAGATTCGCCAGAGGCAAGTTTCTATGCCACTCATCAAAACTGCTGCGGGATGATAAAATTCCACGAGTTGCCGGTTTCGACAGTGTCGGAACCAGTGCAGAAATGTCGTACTGTGTGGATGACATGCGAGCCCCTTTCATCTGAAACCTGATCACGCGGGTATGATCACCGAAGACACAAAGTATAGGGTGTCACGACACCCTGCGCCAGTCAGCGCAGGTCAGGAATCATCCGCTGCCGGATCCTGTCTTGGGGACAGCATTGACTCGAGTCGTTGCCGAGATCGACGGAATTGTCGCTTGCCCCAGAGCCCGAGATCATCCAGGGTCACATAGATCGTCGGCAGCACGCACAGACTGATGATTGTCGAGAAGATCAGTCCGCCAACAATTGCTCGCGCCATTGGAAAATATGCCGGCCCTCCTCCTCCGAGCTGAGTACTGCCGAAGCACAGCGGCAGCAAACCCAGTACCGTAGTGGCCACAGTCATCAGAATCGGTCTGAGACGATCACGCCCCCCTTGCAACACCGCATCACTTCTCGACAGTCCATCGCGCCGGAGCCGATTGATATGATCGATCAGGACAATGCCATTGTTGACCACTACCCCGATCAAAATAAGCATGCCGATCATGGCCATCAGCGAGAAAGACGTCCCGGTCAACATGAAGAACCAGTACACACCGACAATCGAAAACACCACGCCAGTAACGATCGTGAATGGATGAATCAGAGATTCGAACAATGCCGCCATGATCAGGAAGATCAGAATGACCGCCAGAGCCAGGTTCCAGATCATCTTGGCAATCTGCTCCTGTTCCAGTTCAAATCCCCGACCGAGTGACCACGAATAACCCGGTGGCATGACGAAGGTACCCATCCTTTCTTCAATGGCCTTCTTCGCAGCCTCCAAGGTCATGTCTTGCAGAGAAGCCTGAACGGTCAATGCCGTCTTTCGATTATCACGATTGATTCGCTGAGGTCCGGTCTTCATGCTGATATCAACGACCGCAGACAACGGCACACGCTCACCGTCCTGCGTATCGAGCTTGATCATCTTCAGATTATCGACCGTCTGGGAGTCAGCATCTCTGAACTGCCACCTTATCGGCACTTCACCATCGGGGCCTCGGAATGAATTGAGCTCGGTGCCACGCAAGGCAAAGCTGATCACACTGGCAATCTGTGTCGCGTTGAGGCCGTAGCGTGCTGCCTTGTCCCGGTTGACGACCACGTTGATTTCCCGATCGCCGCCCGATTGGTCCGTGGTCAAATCGACCAGACCTTCGATGGATGACAGGTGAAACATGATTTGCTCTGACAGATCGGCCAGAACCTGAGACGAATCACCGTAGAGCAACAGACTGGCTCCGTTTGAGTTGTCATTCTGTTGAAAGCCGAAAGTCGGCTTTCCAATCGTGATTGCCGGCATACCATCCCGAATCATCTCCTTGATCAGGCTGGCATCCTTGATGGCCAGATCATCATCTGTGAGCAAAATAGTAGTTTGCGCTTCACCATTTTCGTCCCAATAGCTATAGACGCTGTCGATTTCCAGCTCATCGCGATTGTCGAACAACCAGTTCTCGATCTTGCCAATGCCGTTGGCCTCGATCTGCTCGAGTGTGTAATCACCGAGCAGATTGTACTGAAGAAACAATCGCCGATCATTGGTTTCGGGGTTCATTTCGGTCTCTACCACATTCATGGGAATAGCAACCGATAGCAAGTAGGCAATGATCAGACCCCAAGCCAACCAACGATGTGTCAGCGTCCAACCCAGAAAGCGTCCGTATCGGTCCTTCAGCCGACCCAGAGCTGGTGTTTTGTCCGGCTTGAGCGACTTCTTCTTCTCTCGCACCGCCAATCGGGTACTGAGCATGGGAATCAGCGTCTGGGCAATCAGCAAAGAGGCCAGCAATGAGACACAAATCGCGATGGCCACGTCCCGAAGGAACAGCGAGACAATGTCCGAGGATCCGAAAATATTTGGCAGAAAAACCGCCATGGTCGTCATCGTTCCGGCCAGTACGGCCAGTCCCACACCTTTCACGCCATCAATGGCCGCCTTGACCGGGTCAGTCTGGCCATGTTCACGCTGACTGATAATCGATTCACTGACCACGACCGCGTTGTCCACCAGCATACCAACCGCGAGCATCAGGCCCATCATCGACAGAATATTCAAGGTCAGACCGAGTAGATACATGACGCCCAGCGCCATCGTGATGGACACCGGGACCGCCAGAGACACCATCAATGTCATCGGGATATTACGGATGAACAGATACAGCACAATCAGTGAGAACAAGGCCCCCAACAGACCGGCACTAAGCAGATCCGAGAGTGACGATGTCACGCCTTCAGCCTGGTTTTCAAGAATGAACAACTCGATTCCCTTCATTTCATCACGTTCGCTGGCATCGTTGACGGCCGTCAACACACGTCCAGCGACATCCACAAGGTTGGCGCCGCGCTCTCTGAAGATTTGCAGGCCGACTGCGTAGTTGCCATCCAGATGTCTCGAATAGTCCCGATCACCTGGCGCATAGCTGATCTCGGCAACATCAGACAAGCGGGTTCCATTGGAGTTGATCACCAGCGATCGAATCTGCTCGACGGTCTTGAATTCACCAACGGGGTTGATCAGATAGCGACGCCCCTGATGATTCATCAAGCCTGCCGAGCTTGAGAAGTTGGATCGTGACAAGAGTTCGTTCAGCTCTGCCAGATTGATGCCAAACGCCTCGACACGATCGGCCATCAGATCAATGTGAATTTCCCTCGGTTCAATGCCCTGCAGTTCGACCCGCGCCACACCTTCGAGCCGCTCGACGGGTCGCACCAGGTTGCGCTGAAGCTTGTCATAGGCGTTGGACAGATCCAGTTCGCTGGAGATTCGCAGCGACAGCATTTCCTGATCCTGTGTGTTGAACTTGAGCACCAGAAATCGACGCAGGTCGGATGGGAACTGATCGCGAGAAGCTTCCAGCCGTGCTCTGGCCTCGACGGCCGCCGTGCTGATATCCATATCCCAGTCGAACAACATGGCAATCTGGGTGCCATCGCCATCAGAGCCACTGCTGATCCGTGTGACGCCCTTGAGTGTCGCAAGAATTTCCTCAGCCGGAGCCGTGATCACCCGCTCGGTTTCAACGGGTGTAGAGCCCGGGTAAGGAATGCTGACCAGCAAAAATGGTGGCTCGATATTCGGAAACAATTCCAGAGGCAACTTCTGGGATGCAAACATGCCCAGGATCAGCATGGACACAAAGAACATGCAGATGGTGATGGGGCGTCGAATACTGAACTCTGCAGGTGTCATGTGAGGCTGGCCTCCACTAGCAGCCTGTCGGACTTAACGGGTCGTCGCGAGGCACAGTCGATTTGAGTCAGATTTTTCGATCTTTTGAGGCGGATAGCAGCGCTATTTAACGAAAAAGATTCGGACATCTGGCCACACTCGGGTTTTGTGCAGTAGATCATGTCAAGTCCGACTGGCTGCTAGCTGATCGGCCTCGGTGCTGCGCAAGTCCATGACATCGTACATCACCGGAATGACCAGCAAGGTGAGGAAGGTCGAGACCAAAAGCCCACCAATGACCGTGACGGCCATCGGTGCCCGAAGTTCCGATCCTTCACCCAGACCGATGGCCAGAGGCAACAGACCGAGCACCGTGGTCAGTGTGGTCATGATGATGGGACGCAAACGTGACCGACCCGCTTCGATGATCGCCTCGATTCGAGCCTTGCCATCATCACGCAGGGTGTTGATCAGATCAATCAATACAATGGCATTGTTGACCACAATGCCGACCAGCATGATCAAACCGATAAACACAATGACCGACAAGGGCGTTGAGGTCAGCCACAGAGCCAACAGTGCGCCGGTGGCCGCGAGCGGCACGCTGAGCATGATCACGAATGGATGGATCAACGACTCGAACTGGGACGCCAGGACCAGATAAACCAGGAAGATAGCCAGGCCCAATGCAAAGATCAGCGAGCTGTAGGCGGCCTTCATCTCTTCACTCTGGCCGGCGATATCAACACGAACGCCATAGGGAAGCGTGAGTCCGTCGATCAGTCGTCGAACGTCTTCAACCGCATCGCCCAGATTACCAAAGCGCAGGTTGGCCGTGATCACGGCCGCTCTGACCTGATCAATTCGATCAATTTCAGCGGGACTTTCGGTCTGGATGATTTCGGAGACTGCACCAAGTCGCAGTGTCTGGCCACCAATATTGATCAGCAAGTTTTCAATGTCGCCTACCGACGAACGGTCATCCAGCGTATTTCGAACCAGCACATCAATCTTGCGATCATCGCGCTGGTATCGAGTGGCCACGTCACCTCGAATCTTGCTGACGACCTGATCAGAGAGCTGGCGTATGGTTGAGCCGAGCTTGGCAATCTTTTCCTGGTCAAAACGAATCTGAAGCTCGGGCTGCCCTTGTTCCAGGCTTGATTTCAGATCGGCAAACCGATCGGATTGTTTCAGCACCTCCATCACATCAAGGGACGTGGCTCGCAGGGTCTGAAGATCAAATCCACTGACAACCACTTTCAGCGGCGTCGACACGCTGAACAGCGCCGGTGTGGTGATCCGGTATTCTAGCCCCGGAACGCGCTCTGCCTGGGTCCGCACCGCATCGACAATGGACTGCTCCTTGCCATCACGCCCTGACTCGGTCAAGACGTAGAAAATATCACCAATATTCTCGCCGGCCTCGGTCGGGTTGGCATCAATACGGTTGCCGCTGCCAGTGACGCTGTAAATATACTCGATAGAAGGATTGTCAGCCTGGCTGCGCTGAATTCCGGTGACTACCTCGTCTGTGTTTTCAAGCGTGGTTCCTGGCGCGAGCTTGATCTTCTGATTGAACTGGCCCTGGGCCAGCTGTGGAATCAGTTCGGCCCCCAGTCGGCCGGCAATCTGAAGGGACAACAGCACACACAGCCCGGCAAACAGGAGCACAATCCAGCGATGCTGCAATGCCCAGGGCAATGCCCGAGCATAGAGGTTTGCGAGCAGGTCATAAGCGCCATTGACCAGCTTGGTTGGTATCCACAGCACTTTTTTGAGTAGGTAACTGATGCCGCCATAGATCAACAGCACGATGCTCAACAATAACTGTGCGATGAAGTTGAAGATGCCCTTGCGGCTGCCGCGCATCAGGGCACCGATCCGACTTCTCGGACTGGTTTCAGAATACGTTTCATCCTTGAATGAAAGCGGTGTCTTGACGCTCAGGGATGCCAGCATCGGAATGACCAGAACAGCCACCAGCAGGGACAATATCAGGGTGAAGGTCACGGTCAGCGCCTGTTCGCGGAACAACTGCCCTGCAATGCCTTCGACAAAGACCAATGGCACAAACACAGCCACTGTGGTCAATGTCGACGCAGTGACTGCACCAGCCACTTCACTGCAGCCATCAATCGCCGCATCCAGTACACGTTTGCCTGCTGCACGATGTCGGGAAATGTTCTCAAGCACCACAATGGCGTTATCAACCAGCAAGCCTACAGCCAGAGCCAACCCCCCCAGAGACATGATATTCAGAGACAGTCCGGAGACATTCATCAGAAAGAATGACGACAGCACCGACAGCGGAATGGCCACCGCAATAATCAATGTGGGCATCCCCTGCCTCAAGAACAGGTAAATGATCAGGATGGCCAGGACGCCACCAATGATTGCCGCATCCTTGACCTGCGAGATAGCCTGTTCGATGAACACAGATTGATCATCGACCACTTGCAAAGTATAGCGACCTGTCAGGGTCTCGCTGATCTTCTCGATTTGCTGCTTGGCCCGATTGGCGACCTGAACGGTATTGGCGTCTCCTTCACGATAGATCGCTACTTCGACCGCTTCGCGACCGTTGAGTCGGATAATCGCCTTGCGTTCCTTGTAGCCTGCCTCGATGGTGGCCAGGTCACGGAGGTAGATAGGTTGTTGACCGCGAACCGCCACCACCAGATCTCGAATGTCGTCTACCGACTGAAACTGGTTGACGGTTCGCACCAGGTAGCGGCGAGTACCCTGCTTCAGATCTCCGCCGGACAGATTGACGTTTTCCTGATTCAGTCGATTGGTCAGCTCGGCAACAGTCAATCCATACTGTGCGAGGCGATCCTGATCGATCAGGACCTGAATCTCGTCTTCGAGACCCCCTGAAATCTTGACCGCTGCAACACCATCAATCGATTCCAGCCGCTTCTTCAGATCGTCATCACTGAATCGACGCAGCTCCTTCAAATCGTTGATTGCCATTCGATCGCTGATCGCCTGATCAACCCGATCACGTGACAGCGCCAACCGCAGGATCGGGTCTGTTGATGGATTGAACCGCAACAGCACCGGACGCTTGGCTTGCAGAGGCAACGCAATCAACTCCAGTTTCTCGCGGACATCCAGGCTGGCCATGTTCATATCAGTGCCCCAGCTGAACTCGAGCAGGACATCGGACTGGCCCGATCGAGAGACCGAATGGACTGATCGAACTCCCTTGACCACACCCAGCTGTTCTTCGATGGGTTGACTGAGCAGAGTTTCGATTTCGATCGGCGCTGCGCCTTCGAATTCGGTCCGAATGGTCAGGCTTGGATATGACAGCTCGGGAAGCAGATTGACTTTCAGCTCACCGAAACCGATGACCCCGAAAATGACTGCCAATACACACAGCATGGAGACTGTGACACGACGCCTCGTGCAGGCTGCGATCAGATTCACGGGGCGTCTCTCCAGTTAGGGAGCCTCTGAACAAGTCGTGATCGGTTGTCTTGAGCGTGACATACGCCCGCTCGGCGTTGCATGAGCTGAGCCATCGCACCACGATGACTCAGTTCCCTTTTCAATCCAACTCGCCCAGACTTGTTCAGAGGCTCCTTAGATCGCGCCTGGCTCATGGATCACTGACCGTGCTTTCTGCAAGGCTGGACAGCTCGTCATCAGATTCCTCAGTCGGATCAGTGAGCAGATTAACATCGCCGGAAAATTCGGTGGCATTGAGCACGTCAAGCAACACGCCGCTGTTCAGCGACATCTGGCCGTTGATGACCACCAGGTCCTCATCAGTGAGTCCATCCAGCACCTCGATGAAACCATCGGTCTCGAAGCCAGTGCTGATCGACACACGTTTGGCACGACCTTCTTCGACCTTGAATATAAAGCCTTGTTCGTCTTCCTGAACCACGGCATCAAACGGCACGGCAACCGCATCCGGATGACGGTCATAGATAATACTCACTCGTGAAAACATACCCGGCTTGAGCTCAAAATCAGCGTTGTCCAGTGCAATGGTCGCGCGGAAGGTTCCCGTACTGGCGTCGATGCTCGGGCTGACACGGTCGACCACGCCAATAAATTGCCGCTGTGGATAGGCATCGGCTATAACGACCGCGTTTTGTCCCGTTCTGAGAGTCTCCAGCTCACGTTCAGGAACGAACAACACCGCATTAAGGGTGCTGAAATCACTGACCTGGAACAGGGTTTCATACTGGTTGACCAGGTTGCCTCGCTTGACCAATCTCTCGGTGATGATGCCTGCAATCGGTGTGCGCACTTCTGCATAACTGAGTGACAATTCAGTCAGACGATGTGACGCTTTTTGCGATTCCAGCTCAGCGCGCGCCTTTTCATGAGCATCGGAGCTGATCAGATTCTTGGCATACAATTCGCTGGATCGCTGATATTCGCGATCGAGTCGATTCAGCGTGGCCACAGAGCGGTCGCGCTCCAGTGACAATTGTTCCCGATCCAGTCGAGCCACCACCTGGTTTGCGTCGACCTTGTCTCCTTCCTCAACCAGTATCTCGAGAAGCACCCCGCCGGTCTTCGCCACGATTTCAGTGTTTTCTTCTGCTTCCAGTGACGCAGTCCCCTGGTAGGCCGCATAAACGTCCTTGCGCGTTACTCTGACAAGCTCAACCGGCATCCGGGTCTCTTCAGTGTCACTGGAATCGGCAGATTGATCACTAGAATCACGTCCTCCTTGATCCGTACAGGCCATCATCAGTGTCCCCAGAGCAAGCAGCAGGATGGGACGGGCAAATGCAAACATGGGCAAAACTCCGGATTGGTCTAGAGTGGTGTGATGGTTCAATATAACACCACCACACATCTGGCCATACGGCCAGAAGTCACACGCTGGTAGTGCTCATCAGACAGCAATCAATCGTCGATTGACAGGCTGCTAGTGTGGGCCGATGAAACCTGCGTTATCAAATTTCACTGTGCATGTTCCTGTTCAGTTCCGTGAGCTGTTATAATCGGCCCTTTAGACAATCACCCGGAACTTAAAGCGTTATGAACAAGACATGGTTTGCCTGCCTTGCGGGCATGGCTGCACTGATCGGATCGATTCCAGCTCAGGCAGAAGTCGACATCAAAGCCGGTCAGATCGATGCCTACACTTGTTCGGGGTGCCACGGCATTCCCGGATACATGAATGCCTATCCGACCTACCATGTTCCCAAGCTCGGCGGACAGAGCGAGGTGTATCTGATCAGTGCATTGAACGACTACCGCAGCGAGTCCCGCAGTCACCCAACCATGATTGCTCAAGCCTCCAGCCTGGATGACACCATGATTCAGAACATCGCGGCCTATTTCGTAAGCCTGCGGAGCGACGAGAAAGGAGGCAACCAGTTCAACCCGCTGGATGGCGACCCTGTTGAAGGTGAGAAGAAGTCACTGGCGTGTCAGGCGTGTCATGGAGCCGATGGGAATGGAATCGACCCGCAATACCCCAGACTCGCAGGCCAGTATGCCGATTACCTCGCTCATTCGATGAGGGCCTATCAGAATGGTGACCGCGACAACATCATCATGGTTGGCATGATGACCACACTGAGCGAAGATGACATCAACGATCTGGCTGCGTTCTACGCGACCAAAGATGGCCTGATTGACCTGACCATCAGATAAACACTGTCAACCCGGGTGGTTCGAGTCGCCCGGCGCAAGATCGCAGGGTCATTGGTCGCCAGGCATCAACTGACAGGCAACACTGGAAAGTCGGGTCAGCCGGTCCCTTGATAACGAGTGATTGCTGAACCTCTGAACGTCACTGGACCACTCCACCCTGAGTGGGTCTCTCCGGTCTGGTCAAATTCGATGTTCAGACTACCCCAGTCAAGTCGCTGAACCTGATCTGCCTCGAACGCCTCACCAAAATGCCCCTCTTCGAGCAACTGTGCGGGCGCCGCATCAATCCGCCTGTCGACAATCGGCCCCTGTGCTATCAGCCAGGTCTGTCGTCCCTGGACAGACACAAACCAGGTCACCACTACCAGATCTGAACCCGAGCCAAGATCGAGGATCGTCACGTTCAGTCCATGTCCGGGAGATTCTGACGGAGAGTAACTGCCTGCCAGACAGGCCTGATCCGACTGACTTAACTATCCCAATCGCCTCAGTGGCAGACTGCCTTGCACAAAACCAGGACGAGTGGCGCCCCACCACAGGTGAGCAGCATCCTCCGGTGACGTCATCAGTCGCATCGATCCCCAGACTTCAAGGTGTACATCCGCGCTATTGAACATGGGTGGAAAGTGCCCCCCCCTCTGTTACCAGAGGGTCGATCAATGTCTGGCTCTGGTCAATCTCTCCTGGCAGCCTCTGAACAAGTTTTAAGCGAGTTGGATTGAGAAGGGAAATGCGTCCGATCAAGGCGCCTGAGCTGAGTCATCGTGGTGCGATGGCTCAACTCATGCAACGCCCAGCGGGCGTATGTCACGCTCAAGACAGCCGATCACGACTTGTTCAGAGGCTCCCTAACACCGCATTTACTGGAAGTAAGGCGTTTGCCCAGAATCATGATCGGTTGCATCGTGGATTGCCTCGATTTCAGGACAGTGCGTCTTGAGTGTTTTTTCGACCCCATGCTTCAGGGTCTCGCTGACCATACTGCAGCCCTGACATCCACCGCCGAACTGCAACACCAGCTCCGAGCCGTTGATGATGTCCTTCAAAGAGACCTGACCGCCATGCGCTGCCAGTGACGGGTTGACCTCCGTATCTAGAATCCAGGCGACCCGATCTGCCAGAGGTGCATCGTCGGCTGGGGTATGACCCTTTATATGGGGTGCAGTCACTTGCAACGACCCGCCGGTTGAGTCTTCGACATAATGAATGGTGGCCTGATCCAGCCACAGTTCGCTGGATTGATCCAGCACCAGAGTCAGTCCATTGTCCTCAAGTACCGGATCATCAGCCGCTCGCTGATCAGCGAAGACAAAGGTCAATTCGCATTCCGCTGACGGCGTGCCGGGCTTGTGGACAATCAACTTCAGCGCCATGTCCGGCTCGTCCTGCTGCTCGATAAGCTTGAGAAGAAATCGGGAGGCTGGTTCGGTGATGGTAATCGGATTCGTGCTCATGCGGTTCCTGTCAATCGGATAAGGCGGCATACAGACGGGGCAATGACACATCAAGACGATGGTCTATCTCCGAATGAGTCCCTGAAAACTCATGATACTCATGATCAATGTCATGTTCTGTCATCAGATCGCTGAGCAGTCGAGCACCATATTGTATGTTGTACTGATCCTGATCACCGCAATCGGTGTACACCAGATGCATTGAGGCCAGCGCCTTGCGGTGGGCTTCGATCTGCGTGATCGGATCATGCTGCAACCAGCGCTGCCAGCGTGTCTGATCAATACAAAGCGTTCTCAAGTCGAACGGTAACTCAATCGAATTGCCCGGATCATAACTGGCGGCCAGACAGCACAGCATCAGCGTCATGAAATCATCCCCGCGGCGCTGGTCAGTCGACCAGAAATGCTCGATAAACGCGTCGATGTCTCCATTGTGACGGTTCAGTGTTCGCGACGCCGCCGGAAAGTCCGCGCGGTAGACTGCATCAAAATGGGCATCACCGGAGTGATTCGCAAGCCCCCCCCAATACTCCGGATACTTCATGGCCAGCATCAATGCGCCGTAGCCTCCAGAGGATTTGCCGAATACACCACGGTGCGCTCGGCTGGACAAGGTCTTGAACCCATCATCGATGAACGGAATCAGTTCATGATGAATGTAGTCACTGTATCGGCCGATGGCCGGCGAGTTCAAATACTGATTGCCTCCCAGAGAGGTAAAGCAATCCGGAGAAACCACGATGACCTCGCCCATAGCACCATCATGGATCAGTCGATCAACACGCTGAAACAGGTTCTCGTCAAAACCCCGCCAGTTGGTCGCCGAACGACCGCTGTTGGTAAACGCCGCCAGATGCCAAAGCACCGGAAAACGCTGATGAGACTGATGATAATTTCTGGGCAGATAAATCAGCAAATCACGAACGACGCTATCGCCCAGTGCATTGTCTTTGAGGACATCCGATGAATGGCTGATTCGAACGATTTCGCCACTCAGCGGCCTTGATTCCGGGCCATGTTTCATGATGCACAACTGCGTTATGATGTGCTGACAGCATACCAGATCACCCTCCTTGCCTGTGTCAAACAATCACCGGAGAGCATCCACATGAGCGACTTGGTTTCCAGACAATGCAGTCCCTGCGAAGGTGGCGTCGATCCGCTCGGTGCAGATCACATCATGCGCTATCTGCGTCAGCTGCCGGGATGGTCAGTGAATGAGACCTCAGACATGATTCGCAAACGGTTTCAGTTCGCGAATTTTCATGAAACCATGGCCTTCATCAACGCCAAGGCGTGGGTCTCCCATCAGCAGGACCATCACCCGGACTTCGCTGCGGGCTACAGCTACTGCGATGTGAGCTACACCACCCATGCGATTGATGGATTGTCCGAGAATGACTTTATCTGTGCGGCCAAGATCGAAGCACTTCTGACCCCATGACCCCATGACTACCCTGCTTCGCCGTGGGCTGATCATGCTGCTGGCTGGCATCCTGATGATGCTGATGAGCGCCGCCGAAGTACGTCACTATCTCGGCTATGAATCAGCACGAACCGTTCTGCTCTATCACAATGGCTCCTATAGCGTGATGACGCCAGAGAGCCTGGTCGGTTCATCGCCGTTGAATCATCCGGAGCATTATTTCAGTGACCGCGGACTGACACTGAGACAGACTGGACGAGACGCACAGCTGTCCATGGCACTTCCTGTCACTCCCATCGACCCTCGCATCCTGTCCCGTTTGACCCTCCAGATCACGGCTAATCAGCCAGGCGAGTGGCTTGCCTATCTGCGGCGTACTGCCGATAGCTCGGCAATCGCCAGTCCAATTCAGTCCCTTGATGCGGGCGATCATGAGCTGTCCTTTGATCTTGAACAGATCCTGGCCACTGCGGCGACACAGCGCGATCGCGAAGCGCAGAGTCTCAGTGAAGTCGTCCTGGCACCTTATTACCCCGAGAATGCTCGAGTCACGATCCACAGCGTCCAATGGCAGCCCGGTGACAGTGTGCATCGTGATGACTGGCGCATCATGACCGCCGAAGAACTTGGCGTACTGCCTGGACAGCAACTGGCATCGTTTCATCAGGGTCGGCAGACCAATCCGCTGTTGCTTGCTCCGGAATCCGGCTTGAGCCTGATGGCTTTGCCGCGCTGGATGTGTGTGTGTCTGTTGCTGTTACTGACCGCCAGCGCCCTGTTTATTGACTGGCGACTGCGCTTGCCACTGTCCCGATTCCTGTGGCTGATGGCGACCGTCGGGTCGGTGGCACTGTTGGATCTGCGCGGGCTCTATCATTCGGTGAACTGGGCAGCGATCAGCCTGATATTTCTGATCGCCTTGTATCCGATTGCCCAGTATGCCACGAGCCGCTGGCGTCAGATTCAATGGCTCGGCGCTGGCGACATCAGAGTATTGACAGGTATTATGCTGGTCTGGTCCGGCTGCCTGCTGATCGCCTGGCAGCGCCCTGAATTCAGTCCGGTCACGCTGCTTACGCAATGGTTGACCTACTTTCCCTGGGCACTGACGCAGCAGATTATTCTGCTGGCAGGTCTGATGCCGCTTTGCCTTGGGCCTGAGCGAACCACTGAGGGATTCCACACCCGAACGACATCAGCACAGCAGATCTTGCCTGCTGCATTGCTGTTTGGCTGGCTGCACTATCCCAACCTGATCCTGATGGCAGGCAGTGCCGGATTGGCGGCACTGATCATGTTGCTCTGGCAAAGGGGGCATGGCTGGCTGGTCACACTGACCCTGCATGCAACCATGGGCACCTTGGCGCTGGGAATGGCGCCTGAGGACTGGTTGATTTCGGGTGATATTGGCAGCTTCTGGTTGAGCTGACCCGGTTCATATCAGCAACTGATCCATGGTTTGTCGAAACGCATCGGGAAGGTTCAACTGCACATCGATTTCATCCAAGGCCTCGCTGCCCGGAATCCGCATGACCGAGCAGTGCAGAAAGAAGCCTTTCAGACTCCGATTGAGCTTATTGGTAGTCGATTCACTCAAATACTTGTGATCGCCGAGCAACGGGTGACCGATGGCGCTGGCATGGACTCGAATCTGGTGCATGCGTCCGGTGAGAATCTCTACCTCACTGTAGGTCACTTTACGGTTGGCCTCCAGCCGTCGGAAAATACTGGTGGCGGGTTTGCCGGCTTCAGGGTCAACCACGACCCGATGCTCCTGAGTGCTTTCCCGAATCTTCCGCAACGGCATTTCGACAACCACCCTGTCCTCGGGAAGGCGCCCGGACAACAACGCCATGTATTGCTTGGTCGCTGATCGATCACGAATGGAATCCTGAATGTGCAGCAATGCCTCACGACTGCGCGCAACCAGCAAACAGCCACTGGTCTCGCGATCGAGTCGATGGGCAAGCTCGAGATACTCATCGGGCATCATCCGCCGCAACAGCTCGATGACGCCATAGGCAATACCAGAACCAGCATGAACCGCCAGTCCTGCGGGTTTGTTGATCAACAGATAATGTCTGTGGGTTTGTTCGATGCAGTCGCGAATCTGGTCTATTGCCGCTTGCGGAACATTCCCTTCTGACACCGAATGCGCTTTGACCGGAGGCAGACGAACCACGTCATTCAGGTTCAATTTCTGAAACGGCTTACAGCGTTTCTTGTTGACGCGCACCTGGCCGGTTCGCACCAGTCGATAGATCAGTTGTCTTGGCGCCGGCTTCAGCTCACGCAACAGAAAATTATCCAGACGCTGACCCGCGCTGTTGTTGTCCACTTCCAGATACCGAACTGGTGTGCCGGAACTCTCGCCTGTTTCTGTCATGATGATTGCCCGGGGGTCGATTGCTTGTTATATTAAGGGGTCAATTTGGTTCAGGTTCAACCTGAACACCGAATTCTGATAGCCTGCTGCAATCTGCGGGCTGACAACCAGGTGACGGTCGGCACTGTAACAAACATCGACCTCACAAAGAACAGCACACACAATCGACTACCTGCCCTAGAACCACAAAAACAAGGGCCAGCCGACAGCCCACGGACCCAGTGTCCGACGTGTCGCTGTCGACGCACTGTATGGATCAGGCCGTCGTCAGGAACCAATAGCATGAAAAGAATGTTGATTAATGCAACTCAACCGGAAGAGTTGCGGGTGGCCATTGTGAATGGTCAAACACTAGATGACCTGGACATTGAAATTCAGTCCAGGGAGCAGAAGAAAGCCAATATCTACAAGGCGCGCATTACGCGAATCGAGCCCAGCCTCGAAGCCTGTTTTGTGGACTATGGCGCCGAGCGACACGGCTTCCTGCCGATGCGTGAGATCCATACCAGCTACTACAAATCCGATTCGAAGGACAATGCGCCTATCGCAGAAGCCCTGCGTGAAGGTCAGGAAGTGCTGGTTCAGGTCGAGAAGGAAGAACGCGGCAACAAGGGCGCGGCACTGACCACCTTCATCAGCCTGGCCAGTCGATACCTGGTACTCATGCCGAACAATCAGCGTGGCGGCGGCGTCTCCAGACAGATCACCGGCGTCGATCGCAAAGACCTGAAAAACAACATGCGTCAGCTGGAGATTCCTGACGGCATGGGCCTGATTGCACGCACATCAGGGGTGGGCCGTGATCTGGATGAACTTCAGTGGGACTGTGACTATCTGATGCAATTGTGGGCTGCCATTCAAGCCGCGTCAGACGAGCACAAGGCTCCGCATCTTATCTACCAGGAATCAAGCCTGATTATTCGAGCTCTGCGCGATTATCTTCGCTCGGACATCGGAGAAATCCTGATCGACAAGCAGTCGGTTCATGACGACGCTGTGCAGTTCATGCAGCAGGTCATGCCACACAACCTGGGCAAGCTGAAGTTCTACGACAGCCCGACCCCATTATTCTCTCGCTTTCAAATAGAAAGCCAGATCGAGTCAGCCTACTGTCGCGATGTCAACCTGATTTCAGGCGGCTCAATCGTCCTGGACAAGACCGAAGCCCTGATCTCGATTGACATCAACTCGGCCCGTGCTACCAAGGGCACCAACATCGAAGACACCGCCTTGAATACCAATCTGGAAGCGGCAGATGAAATTGCCCGGCAGCTTCGAATTCGTGACCTCGGCGGCCTAGTCGTGATCGATTTCATCGACATGCTGGAGCGAGACAATCAGCGCAAGGTTGAAGATCGACTGATGCGCGCACTGTCTCGAGACAAGGCGCGCACACAGGTTGGCAAGATTTCACGGTTTGGACTCCTTGAGATGTCCCGTCAACGGCTGCGTCCCTCACTGGAAGAATCTACCCAGAATGTCTGTCCACGCTGTGATGGCCATGGGTTTATTCGCAGCGTCGAATCATTGGCGCTGTCAGTGCTTCGACTGGTTGAAGAAGAAGTGATGAAAGAGTCGACTGGCGAAGTCATTGCCAAGGTTCCCAACGCAGTTGGCAACTTTCTGTTGAACGAGAAGCGGCATGGCATTGCGCAGATTGAAGTCCGTCACCGTGTGCCTATTCTGATTATCAATTCACCACACATCGAAACACCTCATTTTGAAATCGAACGCATTCGACGGGCCGATCTGCGGATTGATACTGAAGCCAGTTACGAGTTGGTCAAAGCGCCGCAGATCGATATTCCAAACGTTAATTTGCAACAAACTGCCGCTGAAAAACCAGCAGTTTCCAATCTGTCGCCAACACGACCCGCTCCGACACCCGCACCAAACCGTGCCTCAGAGCCGGCTGTGGTCAAGGCAACGACCACATCCACTGGGCTGTTTGGATGGATGAAGTCGTTATTTTCAAATGATAATCCTGCTCAAAAACCTGAACGAACAGACACCAGAAAAGGATCTTCGCGCAGAAACAACACTCAGAACCGCGCGCAATCGAATCGAAACAACAGCGGCAAGACATCCGAGAACAGGGATCAGAAAGACCCTGGAAACAAGAGTCAATCCAACCATCCATCACAGCGCAGAAACAAGCGTGGCCAGAAACCTGCCAACCAGCGCAGTACGAACAATAATCGCAACAACCAGAGCCGATCTGGCCAGAATCAGCAATCACCTGCAAAGCAGGCTGATAGCACTGACACAAACACCGATCAAAATGCATCCGGCCAGGCTCGCAAGCCAAGACGTAGTCGTTCGCGTAGAAGGCCGAAGTCACAAAATAATCAGCAGAATCAACAAGGGCAACAGGGCCAAAATCAAGCTGCTGACAATCAGCGGGTTCTACAAAACAATTCAGCACAGAAACCAACCCAAGCTGACAGCAATCAGGTCAACGACAAGCCAACAAAATCTCAAGCTGAACAGCCATCAGACAAGGCGCCACAGCGTGCAGCAAATACAGAGAAAACTGCAAACAGCTCACCTGCAGACAAGAACCTGAGTTCACCCAATGCCGAGCAGCGACGCAAGGCACGCATCAGCCAGAATGAAGCTCAGCCAGAAGACAACACCTCAACGGTCAGCGCCTCTACAGGGACGCCACTTGCACCCAAGCCAGCGGCCAAAACAACTGCCAGAGGATCATCAAGTGACAAGGATGCGAACTCGCAAACCAGACCAGTACGCAAGAGATCGCCTCGAAAGAAGCCGGTGAACAAGCAAGAAACCAGCATCGAGGCTGAATCGCCAACAACAGCGGCCAAACCGAAGGCAGCACCGAGAAAGAGAGCCACCAAGCCGGTGGTACATTCTGAAGACAAGTCTGATCAAGCTCAAAGTTCTGCGGCTGCCAAGCCAGATAATGCAAGCAAATCGGTGCCTGAAGCAGAAGCAAAACCCGATAAAGCTTCGAGTGCTTCGACTGCGACGCCAGAGATGGTCAAGAAAACGGCGCCAAAAACAGCCGCCAAATCCGACTCAAAAACCAAGGCCGCGCCCAGGAAACCAGCAGAGCCTGAGGGATCAAGAGCCACCAAGGATTCCAAGCCTGTAGCGGTCAGAAAAAAGCCGGTGAAGAAGCCGGTGAAGAAGCCGGTGAAGAAGACCGCAGCGAAAGATGCGTCCACCAGCAAGAGTCAATCAGCAATCCAGACTGGGCAAAAGGCCGTGCAGGAGTCAACCGGACTGTTTGTACTGAAGCCGGCACCTGGACCCTCTGACGACAACTGAGCCCAGCTACAAGTCACCATGGGTGCCGTGTCAGGCATCCATGGTTGATCCACTCGAATCAGCCGCCTTCAGTGATTCCGTGCCGAATTGACATGTGTGTCAGCTCAACGTCGTTTCTGACATCCAGCTTTTCATAGATTCGATACTTGTAGGTGCTGACTGTCTTGGGACTAAGCGCCAGCTTCTCGGATATGACGTTGACTTCCATTCCCTGA
>QIKT01000196.1 GCA_003233095.1 Oceanospirillales bacterium
GAGGCGTGCTGCTTATTCGAAACCGTCCGAGAAGATCGGCCCGGAACCGGCAAACAGGGCAGAGATGGTCTTCGACGCATTCATCAAGACCACGCAGCGATTGGCGGTCGGAATGCAGCTGCCTTGCCAGCCGATGAAGGTATCCCCGAGGTTGGCATTAGCCACCAGTGCGACCGTGGTGCCGGGAGGATAGAGTTCGTTGCAATCACTACCGCAATTAATGCCAGAAATGCCGTCGCTGATGATGCGTCCACTGCCGGAACCGACGCGCTCAACAGCCAGTTCGAACTGCTGCCCTGTGAAGTTCACATCCAGGCTGTAGTTGCCAAACCCCAGATATTGCTCGGGAACGATCTGAATGACATACACATTGCCTGCATCCACCTGGCTAACGTTCAGACGACCGGTAGACCCACTGCTGACCGAGGTTGCTTCGAGGAAGGTGCCCTGATCGTTGAAAAGCCGAATCAGTCCGCTAAAGCCTGTCGGTGTCAGATCAATGTCGAGATCACCGCTAACTGGTGCGGTGTACTGGAAGTAGTCGCTGTCGCCGCGTGCGATCAGGCTGTCATTGATGCCCAGATCATCAAAGTTGCCGTTCAGATTGCCACTTCGATCAACGACCACTTGATCCGGAGCGTCGATCTCGATGGTGAAGTCGGCACTGCTGGTCAACTCACTTTCGGACAAGACTTCGGCCAGGTATGGAAATGAGGGGCTGGAGTTGAAGACCATCCGAGCGTCATCCACGTCGGCCCCGCTGTTATAATCCACCCCAATCCGCAGCGAGAAATCCGGGACGAAAACGGCCAGCATCGGATCGAGTTCGAAGCTGATTTCACGCACATCGACCGTCACCTCACCGCTGTTGTTGCTGGAGTAGATGAAGGTATCGACATCCGAGGTGGCGAACAGGTTTCGGTTGCTTTGTGAATCGCCAAACTGGTTCAGGTACAGGGTAGTCTCTGGCGAGGCACCACCTTGCGCCAGTACGACGGCTCCCAGGGCATGGATACGACCATTACCATAGGTCAGGTCGTAGCCTTCGGGGCCAATATCGATGGCTGACATGGTCAGATATTCCTTAATGTCACGCGCATCCAGCGAGCCTGGACCACCAGCGGCTTGCAGCATCAGTGCGCCAACCGCAGCGGCATTGGGCGTTGCGGCTGAGGTGCCGCTGAAATTTGGTAAGGTGTCAAGGTCATTGGGAATGTCACGGCCAAAAAAAGTGGTATTTGACTCATCGACACTCATGAAGTCGGGCTTGGTCAGCGTGAACGGTCCGACCGGATTGCCATTGTCATCGAAGAAGCGACGATGTGGTCCAATGCCACTGAAAGCCTTGGCGGCATCACGATTGAAGTAGGGTGCAGCGCCTATGGCAATGCTCTGTGGGGTGGCGGCATGAGGCGTCAGCGTGCCCGCCGCGTCGTTCGTGAATTCATTGATGGTTGTTGCCGCACCATTGTCGAAAATGATGAACTTGAACGTCAAGCCGGCGGTTGAACCGGCGATGCTTCTCACCGCAATATGCGCAGTGAATGGCGCGCCGGTGTTCTGCAATGACACCCTTTCGATCGGATTCCCGCCGATGTTGTTGACGCTGCCACCCGTGCCAAGCAGTCCTGTGAAGCCTGCGTTCCAGAGCTGCAGGTCCAGGTCACTCGTAGCACTGCCCCAAGGTTGAGCCCACTGCAGTCCAATGGAAATTCTTCGTGGATTTGCGACCGTGCCTCGTCCGACCGTGATCTGCATGAAGCTGTCGTTGGCGGCATAGTTGTGTCGGCCATTGCCATTGCTGTCGTTGTAGGTGTTTTCATAACTCAGATTGGCGAAATTGTGGTTCAACGCGTAGTAGATACCGCCCTGATTGATAAAGTTGCTGACTGCCTGAGCGACCACGCCATCCTGATAGTAGGGCTCGGAAAAGTGGACCACATCATCATTGATGATGTCCATCCCGGCATTGGCAAGCAAGGCAATATTGTTGGCAAACGTGGCTTGGCCACCAAAGGCTGTGGCAAAGGACAGGGAGCTCAGCGATGGGGCGATGTCGTGTATCAGCTCCATCATGGCGCGACCCTCATCCCCGTTTGTGCTATTGCCATCAGCCAGGACCGAGACAATGGCATTGCCCGGCAAATCCCCTGTTGCCTGGGACGAGGCAATGCCGCCGCCTAGTTGATTGGCTGAGTCGGAGAGGGTCCCGATTGATATGCCTGTGCCGTCCAAATTGGTAAATACTCTGCGAACTGCCTCGATTTCAAGCGCAGCCTCGGCCTGATTGTCGGCCAATCCCTGGGCGCGTACGCTGGCTGGTGGACCATCGGTACTCTGATGCTCAACTCTCCCGCTCATGACCTGGGCCGGCATCGCCTGAGCAAGCTGCGGCATGCGACTGACAAATAACAAGTCTTCGGCGGCACTCGCGATCGATATGATGCTGTAGGTAGGCGTCGAGGCGACACCCAGTACCGTCACATCAGTGTGCTCTCGAAGGGTATCAAGTGCCTGCTCCGGATTCCCGTGGACGGTCAGATCCACCACTATTCGATCGCCGCGGATCAGGTAGCTTTGACCGATATCCAGACCAGTGTCAGTGCGCATCTGAACGAGCGGTTTGAGACTGCCACTGATCTGCGCGTGGATCAGCTCTCGAAGGATCCCGTGCATTCGACTGACCCCTTCAAGGTCCTCGGTACTGAGCAGGCCTCGCAGTGATTGATCGGCCTGGGACAGCGGTGCTGGATCGACATTGGCAGGGTCATCTCCCCAGGTCAGTGTCGGCAGCAAGCAGCCGATCAGAACAAGTGTGAGTGTTGGATAGCGCATGGTGATCCCCAGAATGATGGTTGTTTCCTCGGCATACAGGCCAGGAAGACAAACGGGGACAGCCTGGATTTAATCCATTCTGGAAACGGGTCAGGCAATCACCCGGGAGATGAGCGTGCGGGCGGTCCGCCAGTCGCGGCGAACGGTGCGTGGATTGATCTCGAGCAAGTCAGCGGTTTCAGCTTCGGTCATACCGAGAAAATAGCGCAGCCTGAAGGTCTCGGCCAATCGAGGCTGAGCATCGTGGAGGGTCTCGAGAATCTCGTTGAGCGTGATCATCCAGCTTGTCTGGTCGGTGTGGGCCGGATCGGGATAGAGGGCTTGATCAGGCTGGCGCTTGGCGGCGTTCTTGCGTTGCGCCTCATTGACCAGAATCTGCTGCATGGCCAGCGCTGCGATGCAGAAAAAGTGCTTGCGCGTGTCGGCCTTCAGGCCATGTTTCTGAAGACGAAGCCAGGCTTCATTGACCAGTGCCGTGGTGTTGATGGTGTCTGAGGGGTCGAAGTGGCGGCGGCGTACCCCGGCGGCAATGTGCTTGAGGTCCATGTAGGCCACATCAATGAGAGCATTGACGGCCTGCTGGTCGCCTTCGCAGGCCTGATGCAGCAGTTGGGTAATGTCCACGGGGTTGTTCGGATCAGGCATCCGTCGGAGACTCCCGGTAGGTTTTCATGCAGGGACTGGCAGTCAGGCGGTCTGCATGTCCGGCTTGAGTCTGCTCTTTGATCAGTGCGTCGAAGCCTTCGTCGCGCGCGCCGTCGCTGATCAGCAGCGAGCAGATCAGCGTGGTGATCTCTGTGCTGTGCTGATCAAACGCGGATGAGTCGAGGCTGGCCTCTTGTGCCCAATCGGTGGCCTGCAGACTGATGCCCAGCGCTGACACCCAGTATCTGAGGTGTGAAACCTTGTCGGGATCCAGGTGCTCGATGAAGGTGCTGACACTCTGACCGGCGGCAGTCAGGGCGTCGTCCGGCATGCCTTGGAAGACCTGATTCTCGGCCAGTTCCGACCAGGTGAAGGCGCCATTCAGACTGGCGGCAAAAGATCCGGAGAGCGTGTGCGCCTGTGCATAATGGGCAATCGCGTTATAGTACAGCTCGGCGGCAACGGGGTAGGCCTGTGTATGGTCACGCTGGTAGTTGGCCATGCTCAGCGTCACACGAGCCAGCTCGGTCCAGCTCAAATAGTTGTCTGCATCATTTTCTGCAAGACGCTGGGCAATCTGTCGCGCCTCATCATACAGTTCCAGCGCCTGCGGCCTTTCGTGCTCCTGATGATTATCGGCGATTCGAACCAGTACCTTGACCAAACCGAGTCGAAGTCGGAGGTTGTTGGGTTGAGCAAGCAAGCCTTCACGGAATGTAGTGAGGGCTTGCTCATACAAGGTCAGGGCTTCAGCCGTTTCTTCGCCAAGCAGATCAGCCTGTGCGATGAGGATTTCGGACAGATTGAGATAGGCCGAATTCGATTCAGGGTACAGGTTGATAGCGGTCTCACAGGCGGAAACCGAGTCATCGATTGATGCGGCCAGATCCTCTGTGTTGCCGAGTAGTCGAAAGACTTGAGCCTGGGTGCTGTAGTCGGCACAGATGCTGACCGAGACCATTGGGTCCGAGCGCCCTATCTGCAATGCTGCCTGATTGTGGATCATTGATCTGTGAATGTCGGGCAGTGAGTCAACATAGCCTGTTTTTCGCCCCTCAACAGTGAGCCGTCGCATCAGCGCCTCAGCAATCAGCAGATGCGATTCGTAGTGCCAGTCATTGCGTGTTAGCGATCGCTCGGCGTGCTCGATGGCTTGGGAATAATCGCCCTCGAAGAGGGCCAGTTGCGCATCCAGAAAATCGGATTGATCGACACTGCCACGGACACTCTTCAGCGCCGTAATCGCTGGTTCCCTGTAGCTGTTGTCCAGTTCATCGGAGCGCGCTTCTCGGGCCTCGGCATCGCTGATCTGACGCAGCGACAGGCGTTCAACCTGCCATATGGACAGCATGGCTCGACCATAGTCATAGGTGCTCTGTGGCGTCTGCCAGCCGTGGACCTGTGCGGCTTCGAGCGCCTCTTTCGCGAGATCGTGTTCTGCCAGTGCTAAATGCACCGCGCCGATAGCGGCATGCCCCTGACCCGGGTTGATCAGGGGGTTGGTGGCCATGTCTTGTCGAAGTCGGCCAAGCTGATCGCGCACCCGATCATAGTCCGGCTGCACGTCATGTGCGGGCATCATGTGGATGCGGCGCACTTCGTTCACCAGTTTCTGGCTTTGGTAGGCCATCGTCTCGGAGGCCTGAATGGACTGCAGGGCCCGATAGGACTGCAGGCTGGCGTAGCTGCCCGCAAAGACCAGTGCCAGCAGCGCAATCAGGACGGCCGCACTGATGGCCCGATTGCGCTGTGACCAGCGAAGCAGTCGCTGTAGTCGACCGATGCGCCTGGCCTGAACCGGCTTGCCCTGAAGGAAGGCATCGATATCGTTAAGCAGCAGATTGACCGATGCATAGCGGTGCCCCGGTTTTTTCTCGAGGCATTGGCCGATGATTGCCTCCAGGTCCGGGGGGACTGAGGCATCACAGGAGTCGGGGGGCTGGTGGACCACCCGGTAGCTGACTTCAGGGAGGCTGTCACCTGGAAAGGGCAAGCGTTCATTGATCAACTGATAGAGCAGAATACCCATCGCAAACAGGTCGGACCGCTCGTCGATCACCGATTTTCCGGACGCCTGTTCTGGTGACATGTAGCCGGGAGTGCCCATAATCGTGCCGGTGAGGGTCAGACCCTCAGAGGACTGTTGGGCAGCGACGCCGAAATCCAATAGTTTGACCTGCCTCTGTTCGGTGTCGACCAGTATATTGGAAGGCTTGATATCGCGATGCACAATGCCGTGAGCATGCGCGTGTGCGAGGGCCTCACAGACCTGTCGAAACAGCCGAATGCGATCTTTCAGCGGTAGCGATTCGGTCACACAGTGCGTCAGCAGGTCTGGCCCCGGAATGTATTCCATGACAAACCAGGGCTGAGCGTCGCTGGTCACGCCGGCATCGAGGAATCGGGCGATATGCTGATGATTGAGGTTGGCAAGAATCTGCTGTTCGCGCATGAAGCGGGAGGTCGTCGACTCACTGTCGAACCGATCGGACATGATTTTCAGGGCCAGTTGCTGGTCCAGCAGGCCATCGGTGCGCTGTACCCGATAGACTCGAGCCATGCCGCCCTGACCAATCTGGTCACGAATCTTCCAGTGGCCGATTCGGGTGTCTGGGTCCAGGGCCTGATCGGTGGCCGCCTCAACCAGTTCATCGAAGGCCGGTAGCGAGGCATCGCTGAGCGTGGCCGCGTTCTGCTCAAGCAGGGCCAACTCGTCGAGGACCTTGTCGCGGATTGATTTTCTGGTCATGAATCATCGGCTCGATCGTTGATCGACCGATAGCTCCGGCTGATGTGCTGACTTCCAAGACAACGATCATAGAGCATATTATCCTTGGCTTCATCTGCTGGTCCGGCCTAGGTGGTTTTGAGCGGCTGGCTTTACTGCGAATACAATACAGCCAGATGTCCGGACTTGGGCGTCACTCTGAAGAGTGATTGCCCGCTTGAATCATTTTGCACGCAATATACGCCCATTCGTTGACGCTGAACGGGTGCGCGCTCGCGAGGCTCGCCTGCGCAACGGTGTCAGCGGGGAGTTCTCATGCCTGGAAAATGCCCATGTGCTGGGTCAGCCTTCCACCTGGCATCATGTTCGGGTGCATGGGCGGATGTTCGTCTGGAGTCTGCGCCAGTACGGTCTGAAAGAAGGGCTGGGACAGATGATGCAGATCGCCGGTGCGGCGACCAAGACGGTGGGGAACCTACTGTGTGTTTCGATTGCGGCGTTGCGCGGTGCTCACAATCCTTATGTACTGCCAAGTACACTGTGGTTCCTGTGCTTCGTGTGCTTCGTGCGCCTTGCACTCGAACCGCTCGCTACGGTTTCTAGAGGTTCCCGGTGTTTGGCGGGGTACCTTCGGGCAATACCGGTGGAGTCCGGGTCAGCCCTTTTCGCCTAATGCCGACCCGCCCCGACCTGAAACGGGCGATTGATCAGGCCCACCTCAGTGGCTCTGATCAGACTCGCTGATCGACTCAGTCTTCGAATCCGTCCGAGAACAGTTCCGCAGGCAAGGTTTCTGAGACCGTGATGTCGACGATCGCCTTGCTGTAGTGGCCCTGGCGATCGGTGGCCCAGTACTCAAAGTGATCATTGCCTATGAATTCGAAGTCGGAAATATACGTCACCGTGCCGTCCTGATTGTCGAACACGCGGCCGTGCTCGGGTTGCACAATGCCATCGATTGAAACGGGATCGCCATCCGGGTCCGAATCATTGCTGATCAAATTCAGGATCGTCGGGACAGCCGACTGAGCGGCGAGGACATCGTCCTGTGGCGTGGGGGGCAGCGAATCCAGATCAATCGTGCCGGCCTGAAAAGCGTCAGCCCAGACGGAAAACTGGTTGCCCAGACGGGTCTCGACTTGAGGTCCCAGCAAGGTCTTGAAAGCCAGCTTGTGGATCTCGCCGGTGGCCCGATCGGTGAAGAACTCCTCGACAATCGCGTAGGGAGTTCCATCGGAGGTTCGGTAATAGCCATCCTCGGCGCACAGGGCGATCATGTCGAAGACCGGCATGCCGATATTGTCGGTTCCGGCAGGAACGGGGCTATTGCCTATGCTGTCGAGCTTGCTGCCGACCCAGGGCACGCCGGACCCAGCTGTGGTCGCCGGTGACAGGAATTCATGCACGTTGCCGTTGACCGTCACATCAAACTGACCGGGCAGCAGGTCGGCATTGGTCAGAATCAGATCCAGGTTCGGATCATAGTCTTCGAAATCCTGATTGACCTGATCCATCTCGACATCAATCAGGACATACTGATTGGCCTCCGGCGGTGTCGGATTAGTATAGTCCTTGCTGAGGATGACTCCGATCTCCATGTTGCTGATCTGCGCACGGTTAATCGTCATGTCGCTGGTGTTAGTGCCAAACTCGATGCCGAAAAAAGGCGAGCGGAACGGTTCGGGGGTCAGTCCGATGATGTCGAAGTCTTCCAGCAGATAGTGCGAGGTGTATTCCATCGCTGAGCCAGCCTGCACTTCCCAGGCGGTGAAGCCGCGAAAGTGGCTGTGGATGTCATGCTGCTGATTGGGATTGGCCTTGACCACATACAAGCCGACTGTGGAGGCAAAACTTTCGTTGTCGATGAAGGACAGAATCGGGGCGTCATCGACGCCTGATAAACCGTTTCGAGTCAGCGCTTCGGGGAGCATGAACGCGCTGCTCGGAAACGACAGCATCCCACTGCCGCGATGCAAATAAACAAAGCCGTGATTCACGCTGGCGGCGATATTGCCGACGCTGCGCACCATGCGACCCTGAAACCAGAATCCATCACCGGTCCGGCCCATGTCGAACAGTTCCCGGTCATTGCCGTTCTTGGGGTTGAAGGCCCGATTGCCTTCGGCCTTGATGGCTAGATTGTTGGTCCAGGCACCAATTTCATTCCCGGTCTCGGCGACAAAGCCGGCGCCGAACGTATCGAAGCTGATGTTGTTGTGAAACAGCGCATTGCTGTCATGGTGGACATAGCCCCAGCCCGGTGAACCGAACACCGCATTGCCGACCGAGACTCCAGGGTTGCGAGGATTTTCAATGCCGCCTCGATGGAAGTGAAAGGAATAGCGACCGCGCACATTGGAAGTCGGCGTGATGGTGGCAAAGTCAGTGGCTTCCAGGCTGGGAATTGACTTGTCGGTGCGACCCAATTGCCATATCGACACATAGCGGACATCGACGTTCGGATGGTGCATGAACATCATGTGACCTCGACGATGTCGTGGCGTTGTGTCGGGGTTCTGGGTGGCAATGGTGATGTTACGGCTCATGTTGGCGACCGAGGCTTTGAGGTCGGCGCGCGGGGTCAGATGATCGAAGGCCAGCGTCTCACTGAAGCTGACGATGTTGCCGTTGACTGAGCTAATGGTCAGGATCTCGTCCTGGGTGCCGTGATAGCGGACTGCCCCGATCGAGTTATCCCATTTCCAGCCGGAATAACGGGTACCAGTCAGCACCAGGGTGTCGCCCACTGACCAGTTGTCCGGGGCAGTGGCCAGCGTCAACTGCTGATCGCCAGCACGCGGATCTACGGACACTTTCAGGTGGGCGGTTTTGATCGCACCGTGCATGTCGACTTGACCGCGAGCGATGACACCACGTCCTATCAGGGTCGGATCGTCAGCGACATTGATATCGCCGATATCACGAATCAGGATATCGATATTGACGCCCTGAGGAATGGGTGCGGTCAGACTGCCAATTTCCAGGCGACCGCCCAGCTCGATCAGCAGCGTGTCCAGAATGATCTGACTGGACTGGCTGGTCGAGAATTGAAGCACGCCCTCGACGAGCACGCCCGTCAGCTCGGTTGGATCAAGCAGGTCATGGGTGACGGTCACTCCGGCAGGAATCAGCACCGAGGCATCCGTGCCAGGCAGCTGTCCACTCGACCAGAGGGTCGGATCGGACCAGGACCCGCTGACCGTGGCGGTATCGGTGATGTCCACAGGGTCGATGAGACCTCGCAGAGGATGATCGTGCTCGGAGCTTGCATGGACGTTCATGCACAGCAGGCCGAGCAGTAGAACAGGTAGACAGATCATGGTGGCTTTCATTGCAGACACTCCATTGACGGCTTTCAGGGGTTACCGTTCATACGAATTCAGTCTAGCCTACAAGACAACACAGGTCTTGCCATGATGAAATCATGAGGGTTTCTTGATGATCAGCCTGAGAACTGTGGCGGAACACCAATGAATTCATAATGATTGTTCGAGCTGAGCGGTAGATGACAAATAAGTCACATTGAGTTGCCTGGGGGAGGGATGTCTGGGAAAATAGACGCTATTCATGGGCAGTTCACAATAAATTTCGATAGCGAGGTTATGCAAATGAAATACTGGCTCATGACAGCCCTACTGGCAATGACGACGATTGCCGGGGCTCAGGTAGATGAACAAGCCAATCAGGCTCAAAAAAATCTGGCTGCTGTGGCACGTGCGCTGCAAGGTAGCCTGTCCATGACAGGCTCTCTGAACGGTGGCCCGACTTACGCTCGAATATTCACCAATGACGTCCAGAATGACTGCACGGCAACGAGCAGGCTTTCAGGCTCAGGCACTGGCGTGCAGTATGCTGTCATTGAAATCAACAGCCCAACGGGTGCAACCCTGGTGGCCAGCCTCGCCAACCCTGGAACAGATCTTGGTGACTCAACCTTAAGTCTGTACTGTGATCCATTCGACGACACGGACGCCACTCTGAATCTGGTGGGCTACAATGACGATGCAGTGGGCCTGCTCAGCACGTTTGATGGCTCGGAAGGCATTGTTCTGGCACCGGGTGACAGTTACTTCCTGGTGGTGAGCCTGTTCAGCCCAGCTCTTATCGGCGGTGGCAACTTTGAACTGAGCATTGCAGGTCTGAACGTCGGTGAAGTGGTTCAGTTCGGACCAGCTGGTTCTCCACCCGTACCTCAGATCGTCCCGACCATGGGTATTGTTGGTGCACTGTTGATGATCCTGCTGTTTGCAACGGTAGGCTTCAGAGTGATGCGACGTCAGCAAGTCTGACACTAAGAGCCTGTCGGACTTAAGATGATCTACTGCGGAAAATCCGAGTTTGGCCAGATTTCCGGATTTTTTTCGTTACTATTAGAGTCTGCTATTCGCCTCAAAAGATCCAAAAACATGACTCATGTCAACTTTCCCTCGTGACGACCCGTTAAAGTCCGACAGGTTGCTTGCAGCCAAGAATAATCTGAAAAACCCAGGCATTGCCCGGGTTTTTTTGTGCCTGTGCCTTGCCGACCTGACGATCAACCAGAGTTCAGGGCAAAGGGCATTCGCTCAATGGAAATAGTCGAGAATCTTCCAGTGCAGCAGTCCGATGGCCCAGACCTTTTAGGTAGGCTTCATTGGTTGCGAATGCCAGAAAATCTTTCAAGCTGCGTTGGCGGACCAGCATAATCAGATCCCAGCGTTCGTCTGCCGGCCCGATCAATGCCTTGCTGCCATTTCCAAGGAATTGCAATTCGCCACCAAATGCCTGAAGAAAGGGGGCAGTGTGCTGCATGTAGCGCTGGTAGGCTTCGGCACCACTGCAGGGACCAGCGCCTGCCAACTCTGGTGAGTCCCGATAATCGGCCTGGTCTCTGAATCGAAGCAGATTGAGCATGTTGATCGGCCCAGCAGGATTCTCGGCAATCAGGCTTGCTATGGCGTCGTTGGTCGGGTGCAGTGTGGCCTGATTCAAGCCAGTTGCTCCAGAAGATCGAGCAGGGTTTGCTGCTTGCTGGCTGCCAGACGTCGAGTGCACGACTGCGCAACCTGATCGCAAGTGACACGGGCGTCGCTGAGAATTTCCTCACCCGCATCGGTGAGTTGGATCAGACTTTGCCTGGCATCCCTTTCATTGCGCTGCTTGTCGAGCAGGTGCCGTTTGACCATCGGGTTGACAAGACGCGTCATGCCCGAGGGTGTCAGGCCGATCCGATCGGCCAGGGCTACTTGAGTGAGAGGTTGATCGGCGCGCTGCAGATGATCGAGCACGCTGAACTCGGTCAGGCTGATGCCATGCATACTCAGGGATCGATCAAGCTGACGCGTGATCGAATGAGCCCGGGAACTGAGGCTGAAGACGAGCGACAATGGATTGGACATTGGGCGGATCCATATAGTTGATTGATCAACTATATGGCAATTATTTCCAGCCTGCAAGATGCTCTCGTTCAGGCGACCTGATCCATCGAGGATGGGAGAGTCGTGTTCACCGTCTGCATGGGTAGCAGCTGATCCAGGCCTGAATGAAGCTCCGCCCACAGGTCATCCACTGATTCCAGACCGACACTCAGGCGGACGAGCCCTTCTCCGATGCCGCATCGAGCACGGGCATCGGGCTCGACCAGCCGATGGGTCAGACCAGCGGGATGCTGAATCAGGGTATCGGTGGCTCCAAGCGACACCGCTGGGGTGATCAGTTGGCAATGCTTCAACAGCGATGCCGCCTGATCAAAGTGATCCAGATCAAAGGCCAGTACAGCACCCGGACCTGACATCTGGGTTCCAATCAGCTGCATCGAATCCTGGCCGGAAAGGCCCGGATAGTGAACCTGGCGAACCGCCGGGTGCAACTGAAGTCGCGTTGCCAGTCTCAATGCTGAATCCTGTGCGCGCTGGACGCGCAGACTGAGCGTTGGCAAGGATCGATGCAGCAGATAGGCCGCCCAGGGATGAAGGATGCCGCCAGTCAGAATGCGAACCTGGCGCAAGGACTCTGCATGGCCCTGATCACAGGCGACCACGCCAGCCACCACATCGCCGTGACCGGAGAGAAATTTGGTGGCGCTGTGAATCACGTAGGTCGCTCCCAGCGACAACGGTTGCTGCAGGATGGGTGTGGCAAAGGTGGAATCAACGGCGACGGGCACATCGCCTGCTTGCTGAACAATCGCGCGGATGTCATGCATTTGCAGGGTTGGATTGCCCGGTGTTTCCAGGATGACCAATGAGGTATCGGCTCTGATGGCTTCAGCAATACAGTCTGGCTCAGCAAAACTTGTCTCCAGCCCCAACATGCCACAGGCCAGCAGATGATCGGTGCCGCCGTACAAGGGCCGCACCGCGATGATATGTCGACCGCGCTGTGAGGCGGCCATCAGCACCGCCGTGATCGCGGACATGCCCGAGGCAAAGGCCACCGCATCGCTTGCCTGTTCGAGTGACGCGATAGCGCCTTCCCAACGGGCAACGGTCGGCTGATGCAAACGGGCATAAATCGGGTTCGCAGCATCAGCAGCTCCCTCAGCCAAGGTGTCGAGTGACTCGGTCGCGGCACCGAGATCGCCAAAGGGGTAGGTGGATGACAGATCGATAGGCGGTGCATGCACGCCTAAATCTCGAAAATCTTCGCGTCCTGCGTGCACACTGAGTGTATCGATATGATGGGTCATGATGATTAATATTTGTTGAATTGATCTACATACAGAATAATAATAGCAAGATGAATAATCAATCGAATATAATTCTGAAATCAAGTGAAATACGGCGCCTGGATCGAATCGACCGACAGATTCTCGATGCCCTGTCGAATAATGCGCGAATGTCCAACAAGCAGCTGGCTGGAAAGGTCAATCTGGCGCCGTCCTCCTGTCTGGAACGGACCCGGAGACTGATCGCTGACGGCGTCATTCGCGGCTTCCACGCCGACGTCGACCCCAAAGCGCTGGGCTTGCCACTCGAAGCGATGATTGCGGTCAAGCTCAAGCAGCACACCCGCGCGTTGTATGCCTCCTTTCGCACCCACGTCCTTGGTATTCCCGAGGTGGTGGCAGCCTATCACATGGCCGGGGCCAATGATTTTCTGGTGCACGTCAGAGTCGCCGATGCCGAGGCCTTGCGAGACCTGGCGATTGATCAGTTCACGACGCGTGAGGAGGTGCAGAGCCTGGAAACGGCCCTGATGTTCGAGCAGATGCGGCGGGTTGGCCTGACCACAGATATTGATCCCTCATGGACTCGGCCAGACTGACTTGCCGAGCTGCTCAGGCAGATCGGCAGCAGTCAGCACATTCCGTGGGCGATTGGGTGGTGTTTGACTCAAGACTGCGAAAGGCTTCCCGGTTGATCCCGGCAGGAGCCCTTGCCCAGGACTTGTCGGATCGGACGTAGCAGCAGGTGACGTCACCTTCGTCATGGGTCGGGACCTCAGCGTCACTGAACCGTTGTCTCAGGGTGTCCAGTTCCTCAGGCTGCTAGATGTGATGGTCCAGACGTCGGTAAGCGAGGGCGGTACGACCGCCTCGTCCTGAGCGAAACATAAAATTGGCAGCACGAGCAGGCCTGTCAATGCAAAGGCTTTGTTCTTTATGATGTGTCACCGTGGATGAGTGTTGAGCGTGCGCCCCTGAAAATAGCACGCTAATTCACTATCGGAGAAGAAATAAAACTGTCAACTTGATGGCCTTGTCGTCACCCGGGAAAGACGTGCAAGTCTGCTAGAATACCGCGACTACAACACAGACTCTGCCAATGAACTCTTCAGACAAGGCCATCGCGCCGTGCGAACCTGCAACCGACAGCCACTCTTCAGGAAAAACCCACTTCGGCTTCAGTGAAGTCGATGCGCGTGACAAGAGCGGATTGGTCGGTGAAGTCTTCTCATCGGTTGCCGACAACTACGACACCATGAATGACCTGATGTCGATGGGTATTCATCGGCTCTGGAAGCGACACTTCGCACTGATCAGCGGGGTTCGACCAGGCGATCGCGTTCTGGACCTGGCCGGTGGAACCGGAGATGTTGCCGACTTGCTGTATGACCGTGTCGGTTCGAATGGTCAGATCGTCCTGTCCGACATCAATCCGGAAATGCTTGCCAATGGTCATGATCGAATGCTGGATGAGGGCCGGGTGGATCGAATTTCATGTTGTCTGGCCGATGCGCAATATCTACCGTTTGCCGATAACAGCTTCAATGCGGTGACCATGGCATTCGGTTTGCGTAATGTGACCGACAAGCAGATGGCGCTGGACAGTATCTACAGGGTGCTGAAGCCGGGTGGTCGAGCACTGGTGCTCGAATTCTCCAAACTGACCTTGCCGGCAATCCAGCCTGTATACGACTGGTATTCCTTCTCCGTGTTGCCGCGCCTGGGTCGCTGGATTGCTAACGATGAGGACGCCTATCGCTATTTGGCCGAGTCGATCAGACAGCACCCGGATCAGGACACGCTTGCCGCCATGTTTGCACAATCGGGGTTTGTACAAACCCGCTTTCGCAACCTCAGCTTCGGCCTGGTGGCCATTCACTCAGGAGTCAAGGCATGAGTGATCGTGGCAAACTGACCGGCTCGTTACTGGTCAGCGCCCTGAACAAGGCGCTGTCGCATGACGACGAGGCGCGCAAGCGGCTGCGGCGAATGCAGGGCATGCAGATGGGGGTTGAAATCAGCGGTCCGGATCTGCGCTTCATCATCGAGGTCGAACATCAGTTGCTGAAACTGGCCGAGACCGAGGACGATGCCATCAGCACCTGGCTCAAGGCGACACCAGGAGGATTCATGGCAGTGGCGGCCAGCGGCGGGCAGATGAATGCCGGGCAGCTGAAGATTTCCGGCGACGCTGAGACTGGTCACCAGTTTCAGCAACTGTTCCAGTCGATGAAACCTGATTACGAGGAAGCCATGAGCCGGGTCTTTGGTGATGTGATTGGCGTGCAACTGTCTCGAGTCGGTCGGGAACTGAGTGGATGGCTTCGGTCGGCAGGCAGTAAAATGGCGGATACCGCCAGCGACTATGCGCGTTTCGAAGGACACCTGGTGGTCGATGCCACCGAGCTGGATGAGTTTCTGGACGCGGTCGATGATCTGCGGGACGATGTCGATCATCTTGAACGTCGGGCCAATATACTGCTCAAGCAGCATAGTGACGAGGCCGGGTCTTGAGGTTGTTCGGCAATCTGGGTCGATTGATCCGTATCAGTACAGTCCTGGCGCGCTATCGACTCGACGACATTCTGTCGGCCACCCATCTGTTTGGCTCAGTACGTCTAATTCGGGTGCTGGCCCCCTGGGGTCGGCGCAAGGTTCGACATCTGAGCGATGCCACTCGTTTGCGGCTGGCGCTGGAAGAACTGGGGCCGATCTTTGTCAAACTGGGTCAGGTCCTGTCCACCCGTCGCGACTTGCTCAATGATGATTATGCGACCGAGCTGTCGAAGCTAAGAGACCGAGTCGCACCGTTTCCTTCAGCGCAGGCAAGAGCGGCTATCATCGATGAGCTGAAGCAGGATCCGAATGACTTGTTTGCGGAGTTTGACGATGAACCACTGGCCTCGGCATCGGTTGCTCAGGTTCATGCGGCCACCTTGCGTAGCGGCGAGAAGGTGGTGGTCAAGATCATTCGCCCCGGGATCACCGAACAGATTCGCCAGGACATGTCGCTGATCAGGACTATCGCTCAGAATGCCCAGCGCTACCTGAAAGATTCCGACAAGATTCGGCCACTGGAGATTATCGACGAGCTGGAAAAGACCATCTACAACGAGCTGGACCTGCAGCGCGAGGCGGCCAATGCCTCGGTGCTCAGACGTAATTTCGAGTCGGCTGAAGAGCTCTATATCCCCAAAATCTACTGGGACTATACCGCTCATCGAGTCATGGTCATGGAGCGGGTGTCTGGCATTGTAGTGGACGATGTGCCTGCCTTGACTGCCGCTGGAGTCAATCTTCAGGTACTGGCCGAACGTGGAATTCGGATCTTTTATACCCAGGTGTTTCGGGACAATTTCTTTCACGCAGACATGCATCCTGGCAACATCATGGTGGACGTCAGCGATCCGGAAAAACCAGTCTATAACGTCGTTGATTTCGGTATTGTAGGATCCCTGCCCCCCAGTCATCAGTATTTTATGGCCGAGAATTTTCTGGCTTTTTTCAAACAGAATTACCGACGGGTTGCTGAATTGCACATTGAGTCCGGTTGGGTCCCCGACAGCGTGCGGGTGGACGAGCTCGAGGCCGCTATTCGAACGGTCTCCGAGCCACAGTTTTCAAAATCGCTGGCCGAGATTTCTTTTGCTGCGGTGCTGTTTCAGCTGTTCGCAGTCGCCAGGAAATACGGACTGGTGGTTCAGCCGGAATTGATCCTGCTGCAGAAAACATTGTTGAACATCGAGGGCATCGGACGCCATGTGTACCCGGATCTGGACATCTGGGCCACGTCCAAGCCGATCCTTGAAAAAATTCTCAGCGAACGAGGCGGAATTGACCAGGCAGTCGAACAGTTCAAGCAGCGCCTGCCCGGCTGGATGGCGCGGGCTCCGGAGATGCCGGGATTGCTGTACGATTCGATGGACCTGCTGGTACGAGGTGATCTGACCATCAAGCACCGAGATGCACTGGAGGACGATTATCGTCTGGCGCACAAGCGTCAGTCGTCTCGCCAGAACTCGGCCATCTTGTCAGCAGGGTTGATGCTGGTGTCCGTCATGCTGTACCTGTTCGACCAGCAAACACCAGCGTGGTGGCAGGTTCCGATATCGGCCTGGGCGACCGGCAGCCTGAGCCTGCTTACGGCGATACGAGCACTGCGGTAGCATCCAGATCAGCCACTCGTCCAGGTTCGAGAGTTGCGCTGTAAGCTGAGCAATTCTCCAATCAATCCCGAAGCCGTCCAGCTGGCGCCGGTGCCCTGAACGCTGATCGGATACGATGCGTCCGGCTTGAGGTGCCATTGAATCTCTGAGGGTTCTATTCCCCGCCGCTTGCGGCGAATAAACGCGTTAGATGCTCACAAAATTTAGTACGGGCATTCAATTTAGCATATTGCTGTAAAATTCAGGGAGTCTCTCGAACAAGTCTTAAGCGAGTTGGATTGAGAAGGCAAATACGCCCGATCAAAGCGCATGAACCGAGTCATAGTGTTGCTATGGCTCGGTTCATGCAACGCAGAGGGGGCGTGTTTGACGCTCAAGACAACCGGTCATGACTTGTTCCGTAGGGGCGTCCCCTTTTATTCTATCCGCATATTTTCTGACAATTTCAGTCCAAAATACGGGTTGAATAAAGGTTAACGCGAGAAACCGGGGAAAGGGTTTGTGTTTTTGCATTTCCGTAACATGGCGGTCTTGTGATTGGCTCAAATGTGAGCCATTACACCTGAGCGGACTGACCACACCTTCCCCGCCTTGCTTCAGCACATGGGTATAAATCATCGTCGTCTTCACATCCTGATGCCCCAACAACGATTGTATCGTACGAATATCCGTACCCCGTTGCAGCAAATGCGTCGCAAAGCTGTGACGAAAAGTATGCGCACTGACTTTTTTCGTGATCCCCACCTGACGCACCGCCTCGGTAATCCGTAACCCACAACCGTACAACAACTTCACCACCAGCTCCGCTGTGCCTTCCAGCAACACCAATACCTGCTTCACCTCCTCCCGCGTCAACACCACCGGAATTCGCGGTTCCCTTTGTGAACGGGCTGCCGACACATTCTCCAACGGTTGTTGCAACACCCGCTTATACAGAAACACCAACGCATTAAAAGCCTGGTTCTGCGTCGACGCTGCTACAGCGTTCTGCACCGCCAAATGCGTTAAAAAGTCTTCCACATTCTTCTTGGCATTCACCAAAAGCGTCTCCCGCGCCTCCACTCGATGAAAACGAACAAAACGCACAACCCAGTCGCAATAAGCACGCTCAGGTATGGATAGAACAATTCAAACGCCGCATCAAATCGCGCATTTCTGTCAATAAATCGTTTCCAGAATCTTGAGTTGACATACTGATTACCAGGGAATAGAGTTT
>QIKT01000113.1 GCA_003233095.1 Oceanospirillales bacterium
TGATCGATCTCGACAAGAGCATCGAGACTTATCTGACGTCGTATCATCTGCCAGCGGGTCTACAGACCGACGCCAACCCAGTGTCCTTCCGCAACTTGTTCGCGCACACCTCTGGCATTACGCCCGGCGGCTATGAGGGCTACGGACAGGGCCAGCCGATCCCCACCGATCAGCAAATAGTGCTGGCGGTCGCACCCAGCAACTCGCGCAAGGTCGAGGTGCTGAACGTACCTGGGGCCTCACTGGTGTATTCCGGTGGCGGCTACACGGTCGCCGAGATCGCGCTACAAGATCGGCTCCGCAAGCCGTTCGAACGGATCATGCACGAGTGGCTGCTCATCCCCATCAACATGCGACAGGCAGATTTCACCCAGCCGCCGCCGGTCGTAAGCCACGAGTACACCGCGCGCGGATATCGGGCCGACGGCAGCGCGGTACCTGGTGGCTGGCACAATCACCCCGAACAGGCTGCAGCCGGCCTGTGGGCGAGCGCCCGTGACATGGCTGCGTTCATGATCGAGATCGGCAAAGGCTATCGGGGCGAAAGCAAAGTCTTCAACCAGGCCAGCATTCGTGAGCTGATTGCGAATCCGATCGATGGCCATTCCTATGGGTTCCGTTTGATTGGTGAAGGCGATCAAATGTTCATCACCCACTATGGGGGCACCGTCGGTTACCGGGCTGGCATGACGCTCAACCTCAGCACGGGCGATGGCGCCGTGTTCATGAGTAATTCCGACAATGGCTCAGACCTTGGCGCGGAGTTCCTTGGCGCAATGTCCCGTGTCTATAGCTGGCCGATGTTCCGTCAGGTCGAGGTCACGCGTGCAACGCAGCCGACCGACGTCCTGCAGTCACTGACAGGGCGCTACGTGTTCTCGGAACAGGGTTTGCAGGTCACCGCGGTGTATGAGAATGATGCGCTGACGCTGGTGTTCCCGAACCAGGATCGCTACGCCATGGTGCCGGTCCACGGCGAGCCGCGCGAATTCATCCACCCGAGTACCGCGGTGCGCGCGATCTTCGAAGGCGAAGGAACTACCCAGCGGATCGAGTTGTACGGACAGACTGGGCAGCGTCAGTCGAGCAATGTGACCACCGAACACACGAGGATCACCATCAACGAACACATCCTGGCCCGTTATGTCGGCCGCTACGATCTGGCACCCGGGATGGTGTTCGACGTGAAGGCGGCTGGGGACCATCTGGATGTGCAATTGGGAGACCAGCCTCGCTTCCCGATTTTCCCGGAGTCGGAGACGAAGTTCTTCTTCGAGATCGTCGACGCTCAAATTACCTTTCTCAGCGACGAGGCAGGAACCGTTGTCTCGCTTGTGCTTCATCAAGGCGGGCGGGACCAGGAAGCGAAGAAACTCAAGGAATGAGGTACCGACGGCCTAAGCAGTCAATCCAGCCGCCGCCTGGCTGCGCATCTGATTGCCGGCGTGATTGTATTATAGGGGGGGATAAATTATGGCGATTATGAGGGTATGGCACGGAGAAGTTGCTATTGAGTTAGGGAGCCTCTGAACAAGTCGTGAACGGCTGTCATGACTTGTTCAGAGCTTCCCTAGAGGTTCCCCTTAGTGTAGATATGGTTCACTCGAACACAGGCAGCGTGTTGAGCCCCGGAATCAGTGAGGCGTTGCCAACACCGATCAACTGACCTTGGTAAAACGTACAGGGGTAGTTCACTTCAGCATGTGTGCATGCGCCTTGGCCGTGAGGTTCACTTCGGACGATTGGGCCGTTGTAGGTCACGGTGATGACTGGGAATTTAATGCCATGTAAGCTGACCGAATCCAGCCGGTCCATCATGTACATGGTGCCCTGTCCGGTGAAGGTGCCGCGTTCGAAGGTGCCGGTAAATTCCTCCCCTGTGAAGCGGTCATACAAGCGGCCTGGTCCGTGATATAGGCCATCCAGCATCTGACCGTTGTATTTCATGGTTCCATTGGTATTGTAAATGCTGACTTCCCCGTTCAACTGTCTGCCTCTGAAATCACCCTGATAGGTGGTTTCAGAGGGTGTACCTGTCTCGATCGTCATGACACCGGGCCCATAGGGAACAAGATCGCGGATCTGTCCGCGATACTCTGTGCCACCAGCCCATCTTAGGAATGTGTCGCCGTTCTCCACTGTGGCCTGTTCGAGCACCAGGCCCGCAATGAACAGGGGCATCGTTGAAACGTGTTCTGAGGGCGCAATGTGGTCCAGCATGATGTCATTGCCCTTGCAGAGAAATTCGAGGTTCATCTGTTCGAGCATCAGCGCCATCATCAAGTGTGAATTGATCTCATAGACATGAAGGAAGAATAGTTTTTGTTTGACCTGCTCTGATAATTCCACCGGGTTCGCGTCAGGCCTGTCCACGACGTTGAGCAGATCAAGCAGTATATAGAGTACGGATACCGTTCCAATGCTTCTGAGTGTAAAGTCGACGTTGGTATTGCTGGCGTAGGATTCAATTCGGGTCATGGTTTGCTGATACTGCGCCAGTTCTTTCTCATCAACCTGGCCGTCTTCGATGAACTGCGTTTGCAGCCGCCGATGTTCCGCAAGCACAGTTTGAGTCTCGCCGAACACGTTTGGGCAGGCCACGTATTCTTCGCGGTTGAAGACCGGGGCGTCTTCAACCGGCATGTCTGCGGCGTCAGTGAATGCTATCAGCCAATCCGCTAGATTTGTGAAGATCTGATTCTGTTCTTCATGCAATCTCCAGGCGTCCATCAGGTGGTTGACCTCTGGCAGCCAGGGTGCGTTGTACAACAAGCTCCAGGTGATAGGCGGTTTTTCTGTGATAGTCAGGTCATGCTGAGTGCTGAGGAGGAAAGCTTGTTCAGGGTTGAACCAGGGATGATTCGCATCGAGATAGGTCTCGGCCAGGTCGCTCAGTAGAGCACTCATCATGTATCGCAGCATGACAGCTGACTCATTGAGAGCCACATCGGGCGTTTCAAACACATGTCGCGCAATGGTCATCGCGGCCTCTGGCGCCAATTCCTGGAGTTCGTAAGCCAGCAATACTTGCGATGGTTTATCGCCTTCTCTGGCGAGTGTCAGCAACGCTTCATAGTGTGTGACCTGCGAGATGACCTCGTCTGACAGCGCCTTGTCGATCTGGTCGAAATCGATCTCGTCTGTTGCCAGCACCGAAGTGCCCATGGTCCAGACCAACAAGATGAATATCTTCCTGAGTGATTTCTGATTCATCGCACAGTCCCTCCTTAGTTCTGTATAACACGGATTGATCGAATGGGTGGTTTCCATTAGGCAAACGAGATTAGATCATGAAGTCTGCCAGCATTCGAGACAAGGAAGATCATTCAGAATCCATTGAAGACAGACTGTCACAGTAACGCTTGAGCAAGGGAACCTCTGAGCAAGTCATGACAGGCTGTCTTGAGCATCAAATACGCCCGCTCGGCGTTGCATTTCCCTTCTCAATCCAACTCGCTTAAGACTTGTTCAGAGGCTCCCTGGTGATCTCGAAAAGACGCCACCACCTGACTCCGATCTGACCATTCATGAAACCTATCACACACATTGATAACATTGATTGGATACTTGGATTTGCCTCAACAATACTGAACCAGAACAGACGCTGCTTGCTGCACCGTGAGCGTTGCCGGATCGAATGTCCATCCGGGTGTCTGCCTGAAGTACAACCCAATGTTTTTAATCTTGAGGCGATAGACCAATCATGACCAAATCACTGACTTATCTGGTTGCCGCGTTAGCGATGACCTTGATGCCGCTCAGCGGCGCGATGGCCCAGGGCAAACCGAAAGCCAACTCGTTCTGGTGGCCTGACCAATTGAACCTGCAGCCACTGCGGGCCCATTCAATCGAGTCCAGCCCAATGGGCAAGGATTTCAACTATGCCGAAGCCTTCCAAACGCTGGATCTGGATGCCCTGAAGAAGGACATCGACGTGGTGTTGACCGATTCACAGGATTGGTGGCCGGCCGACTACGGACATTACGGTCCCTTCTTTATTCGTATGGCCTGGCACAGCGCAGGTACCTATCGAGTGGCCGATGGCCGCGGCGGCGCGGGCGGTGGACAGCAGCGTTTTGATCCGCTGAACAGCTGGCCGGATAACGCCAATCTGGACAAGGCACGTCGTCTATTGTGGCCGATAAAGCAGAAGTACGGCAGCAAGATTTCCTGGGCCGACCTCATGGTTCTGACTGGCAACGTTGCCATGGAATCGATGGGTTTCGATACCTTCGGCTTTGCCGGTGGTCGCACCGACGACTGGGAAGCGGATCTGGTCTACTGGGGTCCTGAAAACGAGTTCCTGGCTGATGAACGCTACAGCGGCGACCGCAAGCTGGCCAAGCCGCTGGCTGCTGTCCAAATGGGCCTGATCTACGTCAATCCTGAAGGCCCCAATGGTGTGCCTGATCCACAGTTGGCTGCCAACGACATTCGCGAGACCTTTGGCCGCATGGCCATGAATGATGAAGAAACCGTGGCGCTGATTGCTGGCGGACACACCTTCGGCAAGGGCCACGGGGCGAAGAAGCCTGCCGACTGCACTGGCCCCGAGCCCGCGGCAGCAGGCATCGAAGAGCAAGGCTTTGGCTGGACCAGCAAGTGTGGCAGCGGCAAAGGTGCCGATACCATCACCAGCGGTCTGGAAGGCGCCTGGACCTCCAGTCCAACGCAGTGGACCATGCAATACCTGACCAATCTGTATGCGTTTGAATGGGTCATGACCAAGAGCCCTGCAGGCGCGACGCAGTGGATTCCAGCGGATGGTCAAGCCTCCTCACTGGTGCCCGATGCTCACGATTCAAGCAAGCGTCATGCGCCGATCATGTTCACCACCGATCTGGCGCTGAAGGTCGATCCGAGCTACCGCGAGATCACTATGCGCTTCAAGGACAACCCGAAAGAGTTCGAGCTGGCCTTCGCCAAGGCCTGGTTCAAATTGACTCACCGCGACATGGGACCTCGAACCCGCTACATCGGCGATCAGGCACCCTCTGAAACCTTGTTGTGGCAAGACCCGATTCCTGCTGTCAATCACCCGCTGATCAACGATCGTGATGTGGCGAAATTGAAGGCTGAAGTACTCGATTCCGGTTTGTCTGTGGCTGAACTGGTCCGCGCTGCCTGGTCATCGGCCGCTTCATTCCGAGGTACTGACATGCGCGGTGGTGCCAATGGTGCACGGTTGCAGCTGGCCCCTCAGAAAGACTGGGCTGCCAACAACCCGGAAGAATTGGCTCGGGTGCTGAAGACGCTTGAAGGCATTCGCAAGGACTTCAATGACGATCAGCGCGGAGACAAGCAAGTCTCGATGGCCGATCTGATTGTGCTCGCCGGTGCCGCCGCCATTGAAGAGGCTGCCAAGCAGGGTGGCCATGAGGTGACCGTTCCATTCACACCTGGCCGCATGGACGCCAGCCAGGCGCAAACCGATGTCGACTCGTTTGCAGCCCTGGAGCCTGGAGCCGATGGTTTCAGAAACTTCTACGCCGCCAGCAATAGCCGTTCTCCAGCCGACATGCTGGTCGATCGGGCAAACCTGCTGACGCTGACCGTGCCCGAGATGACCGTCCTGATAGGCGGCCTGCGGACGCTGGATGCGAACAGCAATGGCGTTGCTCATGGCGTCTTCACTGACAAGCCCGGCACGCTGAGCACTGACTTTTTCGTCAATCTGCTGAGCATGTCGACCCAGTGGTCCAAGTCAGACACTGACGGCGTCTACGAGGGTCGCGATCGCAACAGTGGCGACCTGAAGTGGACTGCCACACCGGTCGACCTGATGTTTGGCTCGCACGCCGAGCTGCGCGCGATTGCCGAAGTCTATGCAGCCAGCGATGGTGAACAGAAATTCATCAATGAGTTTGTCGCTGCCTGGAACAAAATCATGACGCTGGACCGCTTCGATCAGATCTGATCCTGCCTGATCTTCGAAGTAATTTAGCCAAGCAGCCTGTCGGACTTGACGACCCGTTAAGTCCGACAGGCTACTAGAGGTTCCCTCAAGTCTCGATTTGTTCTCTAATCCCACATTCAAGACACGCATCTGTCCTCATGTGTCGATTTCGACACAGTTTCACGTCATGTCCGAATGGCTGGAAACCGATTTCACCTCTTCAAGCCCGAAACCCCGCCATTCTTCTGTACTGCGGAAAACTGGCACGAATCTTGTATTGGTAGGTGCAACGATTGATTCAGGCTCACCTTGATATGGACATTCAACGCGACATTCAGCCCAGGCCACTGTGGAGGCGTTACTGGGCGGTGGCCCCCATTGCGCTGCTGGTGATCGGAGTGGTCCTGGTGCGGCAGATGGTGGGTGATGCGTCGCACATTATTCAGAAGGATCAGATTCAGACGGCTACGGTCGAGCGGGGAAATTTCCAGGTCGATGTGCGTGGGGTGGGCGTGCTCAAGCCCAAGGATTTACGCTGGGTGTCCTCGCAAGTGACCGGCCGGGCCGAAGAGGTCTGGGTCAAGCCGGGTGCTGAGGTGCGTGAAGGTCAGGCGCTGATGCGTTTGTCCAATCCCGAGCTGCACCGCGAATTGGAAAAGGCGCGCTGGGAGCTGGAGGCCCGTCGGGCCGAAGGCCATGCCGCCCGCGTGATGCTGGAATCGCAGATGGTGGATTTGCAGAACAGCGTGGTCGAAGCAGAATTCGAGTACCTGAGCACCAAGCTGAAGCTGGACGCTGAGACCGAGCTGCTGGAGAAGAAGGGCGCGCTGATCTCGCGGTTGGACTACGAGCGCAGCAAGCTGTCGGTGGCGCAGCAGCATCAGCGCTGGCTGGCTCAGCAGCAGCGGGTGGTGAAGATGCAGGCCAATATCGAGGCCAGCGAAACTGCCTTGCAGGCGCGACTGGGGCAGGTGGAGAACAACTACCAGCGCATCGGTGATCAGGTCGACAACCTGACGGTGACCTCGACCACCGAGGGCGTGGTGCAGCAAGTCTCACTGGCGCTTGGGCAGCATGCCACTTCCGGAGCCAGTGTCGCGTTGATCGCTTCACAGCAGTCGTTGATTGCCGAGTTGCAGGTTCAGGAACTGCAGATTCGCGATATCGTCGTCGGGCAGCCGGTGATCATCGATACCCGCTCCAGCCAGATTCGTGGCCAGGTCATACGGATTGCACCAGGCGTGACCGCGGGCATGGTCCAGGTCGATGTAGAACTGCTTGATGCGTTACCGAGCGAGGCGCGGCCGGATCTGAACGTCGAAGGCAAGATCCAGATCAGCAATATCCAGGATGCACTATACGTCCGTCGCCCAGCCTTTGCCCCCCGATATACGAGCTCGAACCTGTACCGATTGTCCACGGACGAAAAATTTGCCGAGAAGACCCTGGTTGAACTGGGTCAGAGCTCGGTTAACCTGATTCAGATTGTGTCCGGCCTTGCCGCTGGTGACACCATCATCATTTCTGACACCAGCGCCTGGCAGCAACATGCCAACGTGCTGATCAACTAGGAACACCACCATGGCTGCACTGATTACCCTGGAACAGATCAATAAATCATTCCTCACCGAAGAGATCGAGACCCGTGCCCTGAAGGACATCACCCTGTCGATCGAGCAAGGCGAGTATCTCTCTTTCAGCGGCCCATCCGGCTGCGGAAAGTCGACGCTGCTGTCGCTGCTCGGCTTGCTCGATGTGCCGACTTCCGGGCGCTATACGCTCAATCAGATCGACGTGTCGGATCTAAGCCGCAATGAGCGTTCACGTATTCGCAGTACCCGGATCGGCTTTGTCTTTCAGGCCTTCAACCTGATCTCCGAGCTGTCGGTCGAAGAGAACGTGATGTTGCCCCTGACCTATCAGCCCGCAAGCGTCCAGTCGGGGATGAAAGACAAGGTGCGTGATGTGCTTGACAAGGTCGATATGCTGCATCGCTGCAATCACTTCCCGTCACAGCTTTCAGGGGGTCAGCAGCAGCGGGTGGCCGTGGCCCGTGCGCTGGTCAATGATCCGGCCATGATCCTCGCCGACGAGCCGACCGGCAACCTCGACTCGAAAAATGCCGAGGCAGTCATGGCGTTGCTTGATCAACTGCATGGCGATGGCAGCACGATCTGCATGGTCACCCATGATCCGGCCTCGGCGCAGCGGGCCAGTCGTCAGGTCGAGCTGTTCGATGGCCAGATCGTGGCCGACAGCCAGCGATCTGGTCGAGCGCAGATTCAGCCCGGTTCCGAGCAGCCCAGTCTCGCTGGCGAGGGCGTTTCGTGAAGGCATGGATCGACATCAAGGTCGCTCTGAGGCAGCTCTACAAGGCGCCAAAATTCACCGTGCTGACGCTGTTTGTGCTGATCGGGGGCTTGTCGATCAGTCTGTTCACCTTCTCGTTCATGTATTCGATGGTGTATGCAGACCTGCCGATTCCCGAGGGCGAATCGGCCTTGAGGGTCGTGGTCTGGGAGGGCGGCGATGTCAACGAAGTGCCTGCCTATGAGTTTTTCGAAGTGCGTGATCAACTTACTCATGTGATCGAGCTTGGTGCCTATCAAGACGCGACGGTGAGGTTTTCGATTGGCTCCGAAGGCAAGAGCCTGTTTACCAACTATGTCGAACCAAACCTGTTCTCATTCTCACGAGTTCAGCCAATCCTGGGTCGCGTCCTGAGGGAAGAGGACCAGGTTGCCGGTGCTGAACCGGTAGCCGTGGTCAGTCATGACACCTGGCTGAATGAACTTCAGGGAGTGGACGACATCATTGGCAGCTCGATTCGCCTGAACCATATTCCCACAACGGTCGTCGGCGTCATGCCCGAGGGCTATCAGTTCCCGGGTTTTGCGCGCGTCTGGCTGCCGTTACCCGATGTGATGAGCCGACTGCCAGCTGAGAGTCAGCAGGACGTCAAGGTCTATGCACGGCTGACGCCTGGCAGCACCTTGATGCGGGCCGAACAGGAGCTGACCGATGCCATCAACCCGCTGTATCAGCAGGGCGTCCAGCTGTATGACAAGTGGGACATGCAGTTCACCATTCGCCTGATGTCATTCCCGATGGCTCAGACCGATGGCGGTGGGCCGCTGGTGTTCACAGCCTTCAACATGGTAGCGTTTTGCATTCTTCTTCTGGCGTGTATCAATGTCGGTAATCTGCTGCTGGCCCGGTCGATCGAACGACAGAAGGAAACGGCCATCAGGGCGGCTCTTGGCGCACCGACCCGTCGATTGATCTGCCAGCTGATGTGGGAAGGGGTGTTGATCACCGCGATCGGTGTGGTGCTGTCGCTGCTGCTGGTCGGTGCCGCGCTGGACCTGACGGATTTGGTGATGCGTTCCAATCTTGGGCTGGCATTCTGGTGGCAGTGGGGCATGGACTGGCCGACGCTGATCATGGCGCTGGTATTCGGTGCATTGACGATATTTCTGGCCTCGTTTCTGCCGGCCTGGCGGGCCACTCGCGGCAATATCAACAGCACCCTTCGCGATGGCACGCGAGGCGCGCAAGGCATCAAGGCGGGTCGCTTGTCCAGGCTGCTGGTCACCGTGCAGGTATTTCTGATTGCCATTTTGATGCTGGTCGGTTCCATGTCAGCGTTTATCTCCGAAACACTGAACAATATGGACACTGGTGAAAATCGCGAACAGGTCATCCGCGCAGACGTGACCTTGCCAGACGAGTCCTACCCTGAGACGTCGCAGCGAATCGCGTTTTTCCAGTCGTTGACCCAGCGACTCAAGCAGGACCCTCAAGTGATCGACGCCATGGTCCGACAATACCGCGGCAAAGTGACCTTGCGACTGGACGCCACCGGTGATGCCAGCGACGTACAACAGCCCAGGGTCGATGCCATCACGGTCATGGGCAACACCGAATTCTACGGCACGACCCTGGCCCAGGGTCGTCATCTGGACGATCAGGATCACGCCAATGCGCGTCTGACGGCCCTGATCAGTCAATCGATGGCCAGGCGCTACTGGCCGGATGAGTCGCCGCTGGAGAAGGGCTTCGAATTCGAGCTGGATGATGAGACCTCCCGTGTGACGGTGGTGGGGGTGGTGAGCAATCGCATGAATTCCAGCAGCATGTTCAGCCCTCTCGATGCCGAAGATGAGATCTATCTCTCGGGGTTTCAGTTCCATGGGGATTCTCAGGATGTGTTTTTCAAACACATCGATGACGTTGGGGTGGCCGAAGAGCGGTTCTTTCAAACGCTGTATTCGTTGGATCCTTCTGTGAAAGCGCCGCGCGTGGAACCGGCGGATGAGCGACTCAACATCATGCGCAAGATGACGACGGTGACCTCGGATGTGACCTTCGGAGCCGGTGCATTTTCGCTGCTGCTGGCATTGACTGGGATTTATGGGCTGACCGCCAATTCAGTCGCGCAACGAACCCATGAAATCGGCATTCGCCGAGCAGTGGGTGCATCTGACCGCCGGATTATTCGGATGTTTCTTCGTCAGGGTGGTATTCAGCTGGGGATTGGATTGGGGTTGGCGTTGATCGGCTTTGTGTTGATCTCGATCCTGTTTCACAACTTTACCCAAGGGCTGTTCCCGGCCCAGTTGTACGTGTGGCTTTCACTGATTGTGATCGTGGGTCTGCCGGCGGTGGTGATGGCGGCTATCTACGTCCCGACCCGCAGGGCGGTGAACCTCGAACCCTGGACGGCCCTTCGCCATGAATAGTCTGATTGATATCAAAACCACGCTGAGACGCTTGTACCGAACGCCGAAGTTCACCGCATTGGCGCTGTTTGTGCTGATTGGTGGGCTGTCAATCAGCCTGTTTACCTTCTCCTTTCTGTACACAGTGGTCTACAAACCCTTGCCGCTGCCCGAAGGCGAGACGGCCCTGCAGATCACGGTGGCCACCGATGGTCGTGGGCAGTTGGTCCCGGCGTATGAATTGACCGAGGTACGTGATGATCTGACGAGTCTGACCGAACTGGGCATGTTCAGGGATGCAGGGGTTCGTCTGAACGTTGGTGATGTGGGGCGAAGCGTCATGACGACTTACGCCGAATCGGACCTGTTCGACTACAGTCGGTCCACCCCACTATTAGGCCGAGTATTTCAGGCAGAGGATTACCGATCAGGCGCAGAGCCTGTGGTGGTGATCAGTCATTCGATCTGGCAGAACGATCTTGGCGGTCGCAAATCGATCCTCGGCGAGACGGTTCGGCTGGACAACCGCCAGACGACCATCGTTGGCGTGATGCCTGACCAGTACCAGTTTCCCAGGGCTTCTTATCTGTGGTTGCCTCTGTCGGATGCAATGCGCAACCCGCAGGCAGACTCGACCGATCATCTTCGTGCCTATGCGCGTCTTTCGGTCGGTGCAACGATTGATCAGGCCGAGGCAGAACTGACCGATCGCCTGAACCAGGTGTACCGACAAGGCGTTGAACAGTATGCCAAGCGTGACGGTTTTCTCAGCGCCAGTCTGGTCAGCTTTCCGGTCGCAGTGATGGACGGTGACGGGGCAATGATCTTCACCTTTTTCAATCTGGTGGCGTTTTCCATTCTGCTGCTGGCCTGTGCCAATACCGGCAACCTGCTGCTGGCCCGAGCGGTCGAGCGGCACAAGGAAACCGCGATTCGGTCAGCACTGGGTGCGCCGCCAAGGCGACTGATCACGCAGTTGATGTGGGAAGGCGTGCTGATCACCGTGGTCGGTACCGTGCTGTCGGTGCTGCTGGTGGGTGCCGCACTGTATTATGCGGATCTGTTTTTGCGCAGCGTCATTCCAGAGGGTCTGGCCTTCTGGTGGCGATGGGGTCTGGATGGGGCCACGCTGCTCATGGCGGCATTGTTTGCTAGCGTGACCTTGTTTCTGGCCTCGTTTTTACCGGCCTGGCGAGCGGTCAGCCAGAATGTATCGGCGACGCTTCGGGATGGGACTCGCGGCGCGCAAAGCGGCAAGGCCAGTCGGCTTTCTCGGGCCCTGGTCACGACGCAGGTGTTTCTGATTTCCGCGTTGATGTTGATGGGATCGATTTCGGCATTCATGTCTCATCAACTCCTGAATCTGGATATCGGCGTTGATCTGGACGGTATCCTCAGCGCCGAGATGGTGTTGTCAGAAGACCCGAACCAGCGCTATACCGAGCCCGAACAGCAGATTGCCTTCTATCAGCGTTTGATCAACATCCTGGATCAGGATCCGCAGATCACCGGTGCCTCGGTCTCCACCAGCATGGGTCGATTGGCGGTGCGCATTCCGGGGCTGACCGAGTCATCAGACACGCCTGCCAATCAGGGAGCACGTGCCGTGTACACCGACGCGATCATGGCCAATGAACTGACTTTCGGACTGACCTTGCTGGACGGTCGATCAATCGGACCGCAAGACCGTATGGGTGCCCGTAAAACGGCCTTGATCAGCCAATCAATGGCTCGACGCTACTGGCCTGATCAGTCTGCCATAGAGCAAGCGCTGCAAATCAACGTTGCTGATGAGTGGCTGGATCTGACCGTGGTCGGCGTGGTCAATGATCAGATCAACGGTCGAGCGCTATTTGCCTCTGCCGATGCTGAGGATGAGATGTATGTCTCCGGCTATCAGTTTGCGAGCGCTAATCAAGGCGTGTGGTTTCGGTCCCGGCCAGGATCCAGCGGTCAGATCGAACAGGCCAATCGGCGCGCAGAAGATGCGCTCTATCAGGCCTTGTATGGCATCGATTCGGGCATCATGCCGGTCCGCGTTCGGGTCGCCAAACAGAACATGGAAATGATGCAGGGCAGCATGAGGTTGACGGCCAATCTGACCTTCATCTCGGGCGGTTTTGCCCTGCTGCTGGCACTGACCGGAATTTACGGTCTGACCGCCAATGCCGTGACCCAACGAACCCATGAAATCGGTATCCGGCGTGCCGTCGGTGCCAGTGATCGACAGATCATTCGCCTGTTTCTGATCCAGGGAAGCCGTCAGTTGCTGATCGGTCTGGGACTGGGCCTGCTGGTGTTTGCGGTGCTGGCTGTTCTGTTTCAGCAATTTGCCGAGAATGTCCTGCCATGGCATCTGTATCTGTGGCTCGGGGCAACGGTCAGCATCGGGCTGTCTGCAGTGATCATGAGCGCCATCTACATGCCGACTCGTCGTGCGGTCTCTATGGAGCCAGGAATGGCGCTGCGACATGAGTAGCGCACCAGGTAGCAGACCGATTCTGGTCTGTTGCCGTCCGGAGGGTGATAATGGCTCATTGCCATGAGCGCATCGACAGTCTTTTCCATGAGTCCTACCATTCTGATCGCCGACGATGATCCGAACATTCTCGCCAGCCTGAAATATCTGCTGGGTGATGAAGGTTTTGATCTTGTCGCTGTCCAGTCCACCGATGCGATGATGTCCACATTGACTAGCAGGCCAGTGGATCTGTTGCTGACCGACATGAACTTCAATCGCGATACCACCTCCGGCGCCGAAGGGGTGCAACTGGTTCGAGAGGTGCGCGCGATGGATGCCGAGTTGCCGATCATGGTGATGACAGGCTGGGCGACGATTGATATCGCCGTGCAAGCCCTGAAGGCAGGCGCCAATGACTTTATCCAGAAACCCTGGAATGACGAACAACTGATCAAGGCCCTCAAGACCCAGTTGAGAATGGCGCAGTTCGAGAAGAAGGCGGAGCGACTGTCGCAACAGAATCGCCTGCTCAATGACCAGGCACATCCGGATCATCGCGAAGGCATCATTGCACAATCGAGTTCGATGACAGAGCTGCTGGCCACGCTGGCCGATCTGGCCCGCTCGGACATGTCGATTCTGCTGACCGGTGACAATGGTACTGGCAAGAGCATGCTGGCTCGGCTGATACACAATTCATCCCCGCGCACTGATCAGAGTTTCGTCGGCGTGAACATGGGCGCAATTGCCGAATCGCTGTTCGAGTCCGAGATGTTTGGCCACGTCAAAGGTGCTTTTACCGATGCCAGAGAGTCACGGGTGGGGCGTTTCGAGATGGCCGATGGCGGGAGTCTGTTTCTGGATGAACTGGCCAATATTCCGTTGTCTCAGCAGGCCAAGCTGCTGCGGGTTCTGGAAGCCCAGCAGTTCGAGCGAGTGGGTAGCAGCAAAACGATGCAGGCCGATGTCCGGCTGATTTCTGCCACCAATGCCAATCTCACAGAGCTGATTGATCAGGGGCAATTCCGCCAGGATCTGTTCTACCGACTGAATACCATCGAGCTGCGTGTGCCTTCATTGAGCGAACGACCCGATGACATCCTGCCGCTGGTCGAACATTTTCTGACACGCTATAGCACCAAGTACCACAAGCCTTGCCCGAGACTCTCGGACACCGCTCGCAAGCAGCTTCTGGAGTATGCCTGGCCGGGTAATGTTCGCGAACTGAGCCACCTGATCGAACGTGCTCTGTTCACCTGCAAGGGACAGATCATTGAGCCTCAGGACATGATGATCGGGCCAATCAGCGATTCGATTTCAAGCACTGACTCAGGTGGCCTGGCATCAGAGCTCTCTGGCCTGACGCTTGAGGAGATTGAACAACGCGTCTTGCAGCAACGCCTGCAGGCGTATGACGGCAACGTCAGTGAGACCGCAAAATCGCTGGGCTTGAGTCGCAGTGGCTATTACCGACGTCTGAACAAGTATGCCTCCCGCTAGGCAGAGACTGCTCAGAGGCCTGTTCAGAGAGGGCCGCGGACTCGGCAACCAGCAGGCCAGACTGGTGCTGTTGGCCAGTTTTCCGTGTCTGCTCGGCTGTCTGATTGCCATGTGGCTGGCCGACCTGTCCGGGTACCTGATCGGCTTCGTGTTGATTATTTTTGCCTTGCTGATCAGCTACTGTGTCGTTGCGGGCCGCCAGCAGGCCAATTATCAGCTGCAGACCCTGTCCAATCTGATCGAGACCATGATTGGCGGAGATTACAGCTTGAGAGGCCGCGAGCAATCCAATCCGGCCTTTATCGAACTGCTGACCCTGATCAATCAACTGGCCGACACTCTGCACCAGCACAAAGTCGAGGCCGAGGAGAGTCAGCTGCTGCTGCAGAAAGTCATGGAGCAGATGGATGCCATGGTGTTTGCCGTCAATCCAGACGGGCTGATCCAGCTGATGAATGGTTCGGCCGACAAACTGCTGTTCAAGCAGTATGTCGCAGGCCAACCGGTCAGCTGGGAGCAGCTGGGTCTGACCGCGGTCAGAGACTGTGTCGGCTCGGGTGTGATCAGCTTGAAGACCGATCAGATCAATGGCGAATTTTTTCTGTTCAAGGATCGCTTCATCAGTCACAACCAGCCGCATGACCTGTATCTGCTGACCAGAGCCGATCGTCTACTTCGAGAAAAGGAACGCGAGGCCTGGCAAAATCTGCTGAGAGTGCTCAGTCACGAGATGAACAATTCCCTGACTCCGATTGCGACCTTCAGTCGTTCGATGTTGAAAAAACTCCGGCAGCATTCAGCAACGGATCCGCTTGAGACGTTTGAAGAGGGTCTGTCCATCATCCAGGAGCGCGCCGAATCGCTCGGCCAGTTCATTGCCAGTTACAGCCAGTTATCCCACTTGCCAGCCCTGCAAAAATGCCCGTTTGACTGGCAGGCCAAACTGGTCCAGCTGGCTGAACTGACCAGTGAATGCCAAGTTCGAAATCAACTCGAAGGCAGGGATGACATCAGTTCGGTGATCCACGCCGACCCTCATCAGCTTGAACAGGTTTTTATCAATCTGCTCAAGAATGCCAATGAAGCCATGTTGGGCCTGGACGACCGGGTCATCGAGCTGGATGCGCGGCAAGAGGATCGCTGGCTGCACATCATCATCAGAGATTGCGGCACCGGGATTGCCAACGCTGATAATCTGTTTGTACCCTTCTACTCCACCAAGCCTCATGGCAGTGGCATCGGGCTGGCCCTGTGTCGGCAAATTCTGATGAACCATGATGGCCTGATCAGCGTGTCCAAGCGCTCGGATGAGCCGGGTGCCGAAGCGGTATTGTCGCTGCCTGTCTTGCCAGCATTGTCAGTCTGAGGGAGCCTTGCAGAACGCACTCAGCTAGCCGTCAATGGGGACCGATCAGGCAGAGACGACCATGACGGCGGCAAGGATTCGCGTCACGACCTGATGATGGAGAAACCACCACCCACTGCTTTGTTCTGCTGTGCTCATCTGATGCCAGTCGAGTCCAATTGGCCGCACTTGTTGACCAGCATCAGGATAGTGCCTGAATGAATGGTGAAGTGCGCGACCTGTCGCTCAAGCGATTACTCGCATGGGTGGATTGTCTGGGGCCAATGACGACTGCGCATTCACGGTCCGGTTCAGCGCCTGGCACTGGTTCGGATCAATCCAGCGGGTAGCGGTCGGCGGCTCAGTCTGCTGAAATCACTCCACAGGACATCCGGCTACCACCGCCGCCCAGCGGTTTTGGATCATCGGAATAGTTGTCGCCACCGGCATGAATCATCACGGCGCGCCCGGGCAGATCGGCCAGGGTCAGGCGCGGTGCCAGTACTGGTTTGCTGGCGCGGCCGTCCTGATTCACATACAGAGCTGGCAGGTCACCGCGATGACCGTCAGCCCATGGCAGATCGTGGCGGCCAGCATTGTCCGGATCGTAGTGGCCACCGGCGGTCAGAGCCGGGACCATTTTGCCGTCTTTTTCGGCGGGTTGACAGCTGCCATTCTGATGCAGATGAAATCCATGTAAGCCCGGCGTCAGGCCGGACAGATCCGGGCTGAACTGCAGTCCGTACTCAGTCTCGGAAATGCTGATGGTGCCTAAGTGATCGCCCAAACCGTTGGCATTGACCGCGTGCATGACGACGCGCTCGCTGGCACTGGCTGAGCTGCTAAGTGCGATGAGAAACAGGATAGGAATGCGCATGTCATGATCTCCGTGGGTGCGTGTACACGATTCGTTCGTAGTCGTCAGGGTAACGGCGCATGGGTCAATCACAAGTCAATGCTGCAAGCAGTGGCACGGACAAACCATGTGCTCTTCAGACTGTGAGCCACGAGCAAGGGTCACAGGGCCTTCCACCGGGATGAACAGATCACACTCGTATCAGTAGCGATGATCCTGGCCCGGATTATGCATGAATAGATAACACAAAAGCCTGGAATGTGCGAAAATAGTGTTATAACACAACCACTTAAGCGCAAAAGAGGCTTTTGCATGAGCAACGATAACACGAAACAGACTGTGTTATTCAAGAAGCTGTCGAACAAGTCGGGCGTTGTACGGTTCGATCAGGACCAGGCCAGCTCAGATGGTGGCGCGGTGCTGCTCAAAGCGTGTGATGAACGCTTGGGATTGAGCGCAGCGATGTCCGCCAGTTTCACTGACAATCGTCAGTCCTCCAAGGTGCAGCATTCCTGTCAGGAGATTTTTCAGCAACGGATGTTCGGCGATGCTGATGGTAACGATGCAGCGCGTATTGCTGATGATCCGGTCTTCAAGTTGTTGGCCGGACGTGACCCGATAAGCGGTTCGGCGTTGGCCTCTCAATCCAACTCGCTTAAGACTTGTTCAGAGGCTCCCCTAACTCCCTACCTCATCAATCACCAACAAAAACTCCTCCCCATACCGATCCAGCTTGTGCTGACCAATCCCACTAATCGCCAACATCTCCGTACTCGATCTCGGCCTGACTTCAGCCAACAACTTCAAGGTCTTGTCATGAAAGATCACATACGGAGGCACGCCCTGCTCCTGCGCCAGCTCAAGGCGCCTGGCCCGAAGGGCATCAAACAGCGGCTCATCCCCAGGGGCAAAGGTGATGCTGGTGCTGCTACTGGCTGTGGTTTTGACACTCCGCTCAGGTTTGCGAAGCTCCAGGCTGGCATCACCGCGTAACAAGGGACGACACAATTCAGTCAGGCGAAGCGCGTTGTAGTGCTCCACATCCACACTCAAGTAACTGAGCGCGACCAGTTGCCGGAGCAAGGCTCGCCAGAGCTGTTTCTCGATGTCTTTGCCGATGCCATAGACCGGCTGCTGATCATGCCCGAAGCGAGTGATCTTGTCGGTGGGTTTGCCAAGCAGGACGTCGATGACGTGGGCGACGCCGAAGCGTTGGCCGGTGCG
>QIKT01000016.1 GCA_003233095.1 Oceanospirillales bacterium
TTCAGTTCGCCTTCGGAGATTTCTTCTAGAGCTACATCACGAGATTACCTGATCGCGGCCCTGGTGGGGACTACCCCGTCAATGCAATACACTCAGGTCCGAAGTCAGACACCATGGCCATGCAATGACTTCTGTCAAGCAGGCAGGAGATTGTTATGATTGGGCAGACGATGACCATTCAACGCACAATCAGACCCCGACGCGCCCAGTCTGTGGCAGCGACGCAGCGTGGGCTCACCCCATGCGCCGCCTGACATCATGCTGTCTGATGTGGGCCTTGTGGACCTGCCTGTGTACCGGCCCACAAGCCATGGCTCAGATCAACGGCAAGATCGGCTACGTCAATTGGGAAGAACTGCTGCAAAGCGCTCCGCAGATTCAATCAGTCAAGAATCAGCTGACCGCAGAATTTGAATCACGCAAGGATCAGATCACCGAAGATGAGGACCGTCTGAGCCAGTTTGAAGAGCAGTTGATTCGAGATTCTGATCTGATGAGCGACACCGTCCGGGTGGAAACGGAACGCCGCATTCGTGAGCTTCGGCGCAAGGTTCAGCGGGACAAGGAAGACCTGCGAGTCGAACTGGATTACCGTCTGGATACCAAGCGACAGCAGGTTGAAGATGAAATTTACAATGTGGTTCGCTTGTTTGCCCAGGAAAATAGCTACGACCTGATCATTCCCGGACCTGCACTCTACGCCAGCGATTCGATCAACCTCACTGAACAGCTGCTGGAACGATTACAACTTTCGTTCGAGGCGCAACAGGAATCAGCGCAATGACTCCAAGCTGGCGCGCTGGAGACCTGGCGACTCAATTGTCGCTTGGTTTATCCGGGAATCCGGACACTGTACTGACTGGGGTTGGCACGCTGCAATCTGCGACAGCCAGCCAGATCAGCTTTCTGGCTAATCCGGCCTACCTCAAATATCTGACTGATACCCAGGCCGGATTGGTGATTCTCTCCGAGGCACACGCATCTGACTGCCCGACCAATGCCCTGATCAGCGACAATCCGTATGCCGATTATGCACGGGTTGCAACGCTTGTCAGCGCCAAGCCATCCGCCACCAACAAGGCAGTCATCCACCCCAGTGCACACATTGACCCGGATGCGGTCATTGGTGACCAGGTCAGCATCGGCGCCGGTTGTGTCATTGGCGCCAGAACGGTGATTGCTGATCGAGTTCATATCGGCGCACACGGCATGATCGATGCCGACTGCCACATTGGCATGGACACACAACTGGCTGCTCGAGTGACCCTCTACACACAGGTCAGTATTGGTGAACGATGCCTGATCCATTCCGGTGCTGTGATCGGGGCCGATGGCTTTGGAATGGCTCGCGATGGAGACCACTGGCTGCGTGTGCCGCAGCTTGGAGGCGTGATCATCGGCAACGATTGTGACGTCGGCGCCAACACCACCATCGATCGTGGCGCCATTGAAGACACCCGGATAGACGATGATGTGAAGCTGGATAACCAAATTCAAATCGGACACAATGTCCGGATTGGCGCGCATACAGCGATCGCTGGATGTGTGGCCATTGCCGGGAGTACCCAGATCGGTCGCAATTGCCTGATCGGCGGAGGTGCGGGTATCACCGGACATATCAGCCTCTGCGATGGCGTTGTGGTGATGGCACGAAGCTTCGTCACATCATCAATTCGCAAGCCAGGCCAGTATTCATCGGTAACGCCGTTTCAGGAACACCAGCGGTGGATTCGCAATGCCGCTCGTATGAAGCAACTCGACAAGATGGCCCGGTCCATCCAGAACATTGAAAGGAAGCTGTCGGATGACACCCACTGACCACACTGCCAGTATCGAAAAGATCATGGTTTGCCTGCCACACCGTTACCCGTTTCTTCTGGTCGATCGGGTGATCGACTACAAAGCCGATGAATGGCTGCATGCGATCAAGAATGTCACCGTCAACGAGCCATTTTTCCAGGGGCACTTCCCGGCTCATCCGGTGATGCCAGGTGTGCTGATACTCGAAGCACTGGCTCAGGCTTCCGGAGTGCTCGCGCAGTTGTCTGCCGAGGACAGCCCGTCCTCCAATCCGCTGTTTTATCTGGTCAAGATCGACAATGCCAAATTCAAGCAGGTTGTCACTCCGGGTGATCAGATCATTCTTCAGGTCAAACAGAAGCGGCGGATACGTCAAATGGGATTATATGACTGTCAGGCAGTGGTCGATGGCAAGGTTGTCGCCAGCGCCGAAATGATGTGTGCCGAAAAGGGCTGATCATGATTAGTCCGCATGCCGTCATAGATGAGAGTGCCGTCATCGCAGACAGTGTCCGTGTTGGTCCGTTCTCGGTCATTGGCCCCGATGTGGAAATCGGAGAAGGTTGTATCATTGATTCCCACGTGGTCATCGAAGGCCCCACCCGGATCGGTCGCAACAACCACTTGTACTCCTTTTCGGCCATTGGTGGAGCACCTCAAGACAAGAAATATGCAGGTGAGCCGACCCGCCTGGAGATCGGTGATGACAACACCATTCGCGAGTATGTCACCATCAATCGCGGCACCACCGACGATCAGAAAACCACCCGGATTGGCGATGACAACTGGATCATGGCCTACGTGCATATTGCTCATGATTGCCAGATTGGCAGTCACACCATCATGGCCAACAACGCCACCCTGGCGGGTCACGTTCATGTCGAGGACTTTGCCATCCTCGGCGGTTTCAGCCTGATTCATCAATTCTGCAGAATTGGCGCCTTCAGCTTCACCGGCATGGGCACACGCATCAATCGGGATGTCCCTCCTTACGTCACGGTCGGCGGCAAGATGTCCGAGCCACGCGGAGTCAACACTGAGGGACTCAAACGTCACGGTTTCGAAAAGACACAGATTGCTGCAATTCGTCGCGCCTATCGCACCCTGTACCTGAAAGGTCTGCCTCTTGAGGATGCGCTGGCGCAACTGCAGGAGATGGCTGCCGAAGACCCTAAAGTCGCCAGTTTCGTGGCCTTCATTCGCGACAGCCAGCGCAGCATTCTTCGTTAGTGGTCCGCGCCGTTATTCCAACAACATTCAGAGCGCGCCTGGGCCGACAGTGCAAGACGCGACTCACTGAATATTGCTGGAATAACGGCGGGGTTCACTAGCATCGTATGAAGCATATTGCACTGGTTGCTGGCGAAGCCTCGGGCGACCTGCTTGGAGCCAGTCTGATCCAGTCCCTGAAACGGATCTACCCCGACGCCCGCTTCTCAGGTATTGGCGGCGACGCCATGCGTCTTGCAGGGATGGATTGCTGGCATCACTGCGATGAACTGGCCGTAATGGGGCTGACTGAAGTACTCAAGGACCTGCCGCGACTGCTGGGCCTGAGACGACGGTTGACCAGGCGACTGATCAAGGAGCGGCCAGACTGCATGATCGGCATAGATGCGCCAGACTTCAATCTCGGACTTGAACGTCAGTTGAAGCAGCAGGGAATTCCAACCGTGCACTATGTCAGTCCTTCAGTCTGGGCCTGGCGACCCAAACGAGCCGCTAAAATAGCCAATAGCTGTGATCTGCTACTCGCTCTGCTACCTTTCGAACCGGAGTTCTACAAACCCTATCCGGTCAACGTCAGCTACATCGGTCATCCACTGGCCGATGAGTATCCGATCATCCCAGATACCCTTGGCACTCGGCAGGCATTGAGTCTTGACCCCAAACGACCCGTAGTGGCAATCATGCCAGGCTCGCGACGCTCGGAAGTCAAACGACTCAGCCCTGATTTCCTGAGTGCTGCACAGCGTTTGCATGGACAGCGCCCAGCGATTCAGTTCGTGCTGCCGACCGCCAATCAATCACTCTATGATCAGCTGAAAGATCAGGTACGAGAGTGTTCGATGCCGGTCAGAGTCTTGCTTGGACAATCCAGGCAAGCCATGACCGCCTCCGATGTCATCATGCTTGCCTCCGGCACCGCCGCACTGGAAGGGCTGTTGTGCAAGAAACCGATGGTAGTCGGCTATCGATTATCGGCCATGACACACTTCATCGTCAGATCATTCAAGATGATGACCGTCAACCATTTCAGCCTGCCCAATGTACTGGCTGACACACCACTGATTCCAGAATTGATGCAACACGATCTCACTTCTGAAGGCCTGGCTGCTGAGGTATTGAAGTGGCTGGATGATGCGCCCAGGCGGCACGCGCTGGAATTGACATTTGATCGAATTCACAAGCAGCTTCGCTGCGATTCCTCGACACAGGCGGCCGGCGCCATCAGTCAGTTGCTCGACGACCGATGACCGATTCGATCCCAGCGCAGGTTGAATGTGGGGTTGATGAAGCGGGTCGAGGCCCATTGGCGGGGCCGGTGATGGTCGCCGCTGTGGTGCTCGACCCAACGCGACCGATCATGGGACTGGATGATTCCAAAAAACTGACCGCTGGTCGTCGCGAGAGCCTGGATATCGAGATCAGAGAGCGAGCCTTGCACTGGAGAATCATTGCAATCGACGCCACGCGGATTGACGAGATGAATATCCTCAATGCGACACTTTACGGCATGCAACAGGCCATTGCCGGATTGGACACGGCGGTAGATCTGGCCCTGATTGATGGCAATCGCTGTCCCGACAGTCCGGTCAGTTGTCAGGCAGTGATTGGCGGCGATGCCCTGCATCCATGCATCTCCGCAGCCTCGATCATGGCCAAGACCGAACGGGACCGGTACATGGTCGCGCTGCACGAGAGATTTCCCATATATGGTTTCGATCGCCACAAGGGCTATCCCACCCCGGCGCATCTGGAAGCCTTGATGCGTCACGGCCCCTGTGATGAACATCGTCGCAGCTTCGCACCGGTGAGGCGCAGCCTGCAGGCTGGTCTCAAGCTGTAAAGACTGTGTTTGAAGCATCATCGGTTTGCCCGCAGAGGCCGCTCGCGATACGATACCCTGATGATCTTGGCCCGATCGATCTGATACCTGACTCCGGCTCAGGCCACGCTCAATCAAACTCGTTCTGGCTCATCGATCACTGTATTGACGCATCCATCAAACCCAGAGGTTCGCATCTTCGCACCCCATGTCGTTCATTCATCTGAATCTGCACAGCGAATACTCATTGATCGACAGCACCGTGCGGATCAAGCCGCTGCTCAAGCGCGCGATCGATCTGGGGATGCCCGCCATCGCTATGACCGATCAGACCAATATGTTTGCCCTGGTCAAATTCTTCCGTGCCGCCGAACAGGCGGGGATCAAGCCCATTGCTGGTGCCGATCTGTGGGTCTGTCAGGACGATCCCGAGCAAGCGCCCAATCGAATGACTGTGTTGTGTCAGAATACCGTTGGCTACCGTCACCTGAGCACCCTGCTGTCTCGAGCCTATCGCGAACGAGACAGTCACAATCGTCCCGTTATCCAGCAGGACTGGTTACTCAAGCATCACGACGGACTGATTTTTCTGTGCGGAAATTTCAGTGGCGAAATCGGGCGTCTGATCCTCCATGGCAAACCCCGCCGAGCAATGGCGGCAGCACACCGCTGGCAACAGCAGTTCGGAGATCGCTACTATCTGGAAATCATTCGAGTCGGACACCCCGATGAAGAACGCTACAACCGTGCCATTGTCCACATTGCCAGTGAGTTGGGTCTGCCGGTGGTCGCTACCAATTCGGTGCGCTTTATCGATCGAGTCGATTTTGCCGCCCATGAAGCAAGGGTGTGCATCAATCTTGGACGGGTTCTGGATGATCCGGGCCGGCCTCGTGAGTATACCCACGAGCAATACCTCAAATCACCCGAGGAGATGCAAGCGCGTTTCGCCGATTTTCCCGAGGCGATCGAGAACACCCTGGAACTGGCCAAACGCTGCAACCTGACCCTGGCAACCGGCAAGTACTACCTGCCCGACTTTCCGGTACCCGAAGGCCAGACCATCAACACCTACATCGCAGAAGTTTCCAGGCAGGGACTGTCACGTCGTCTGGAGAAACTGAGGTTGGCCGATGGTTGCAGCCGCGAGGAGTATGACGCGCGACTGGATCACGAGATTCAGGTCATCGTCCAGATGGGCTTTCCAGGTTATTTTCTGATCGTTGCCGACTTCATCGCCTGGGCCAAGAAACAGGGCATTCCAGTCGGACCCGGTCGTGGTTCGGGCGCCGGGTCGGTAGTCGCCTGGGCTTTGGGCATTACTGACATCGATCCGCTCCGCTATGAGCTGTTGTTCGAACGCTTCCTGAACCCGGAACGGGTCTCGATGCCCGACTTTGATATCGACTTCTGCATGGATCGGCGCGATGAGGTGATCGACTACGTCGCTCGGACATATGGTCGGGATCAGGTCAGTCAGATCATCACCTTCGGCACCATGGCGGCCAAAGCAGTCATCCGCGATACCGGTCGCGTGCTGGGACACCCTTACGGATTTACCGACAGCATCGCCAAACTGATTCCGCTAACCGTTGGCATGACCATCAATCGTGCGCTGGAGGAAAACCCCGAATTCAAACAGCGACTGGATAGTGAAGAAGACGTTGCCGACCTGGTGAAGCTCGCTTTGTCACTGGAAGGCTTGTGTAGAAACGCCGGTAAACACGCCGGAGGCGTGGTCATCGGTCCCAGATCACTGGACTACTTCACGCCGATGTATTCCGAACCGAACGGAGAGAGTTCGGTCACCCAGTTCGACAAGGACGATGTGGAAACTATCGGACTGGTCAAGTTTGACTTTCTGGGCCTGCGCACGCTGACCATCATTGACTGGGCGGTCAAGGCGGTCAACGAGCAGCAACCAGACGCCGAGCCGATCGATATCGAGAAGCTGTCGCTGGATGATGCTGCGACGCTGCAACTGCTCAAGGACTGCAACACCACGGCCGTATTTCAGCTGGAATCGCGCGGCATGAAAGACCTGATGCGTCGGCTGGTCCCCGAGCAGTTCGAGGAAATCATCGCACTGGTTGCGTTGTTTCGACCGGGCCCCCTCGATTCGGGCATGGTCGATACCTATGTGGACTGCAAACACGGACGACAGGAAGTCACCTATCCGCACCCTGATCTGCAGCCCATCCTGAAGTCCACCTATGGGGTCATTCTGTATCAGGAACAGGTCATGCAGATCGCCCAGGTGCTGGCTGGGTTCTCATTGGGCGCAGCAGATCTGCTGCGGCGTGCCATGGGCAAGAAGAAGCCCGAAGAGATGGCCAAGCAGCGCGCCATTTTTGTCAGCGGCGCCACTGAGCGAGGCGTTGACGGTGCGCTGGCTGATTCGATTTTCGACCTGATGGAAAAATTTGCCGGTTACGGATTCAACAAATCGCATTCGACAGCCTACGCATTGATCGCCTATCAGACTGCCTGGCTGAAAGCCCATTACAGGGCAGAGTTCATGGCTGCTGTTCTGTCTGCGGACATGGATAATACAGACAAGATTTCCCATCTGATTGATGACGTCAAGCTGCAATGCATCGAGCTACTGCCGCCAGACATCAACCATTCGGTATTCTATTTCAAGGCCGCTGAAACCAACACGATTTGCTATGGACTCGGAGCCATCAAGGGCGTCGGACATAACGTGATCGATGCGATGGTTGCCGAGCGGCAGGACAACGGCCCGTTTCGCTCCCTGCATGATTACTGTCAGCGGATCGACACCCAACGCACCAACAAGCGAACCCTCGAGGCCTTGATCACCTCGGGAAGCATGGACGGCTTCGGGCAAACTCGATCCACGCTGATGGCCTCACTGCCCGATGCGATGGCGGCAGCCGAACAGGAAGCACGTGATCGTGCGGCCGGGCAATTTGACATGTTCGGCACCAGCTCAGCACCGGTTGAGACGCCTGATTATCAGACGCTGCCAGAATGGCATGATGACGACCGCCTGAAGGCCGAAAAAGCAGCTCTGGGCTTGTACCTCTCAGGTCATCCGCTCGATCAGCACCTGCCACTGCTGTCACCTGTCATCAGTTGCCGCCTCGGCGAGTTGCACAGCATTTACAAACCGCAACAGCTCAAACCGGGTCGCCGACCCAGGCCCCAGGATTGCATCGTCGCAGGCCTGGTGACCGGACTGCGACGCCGTTCGGCGAATGTCATGATCATGCAGATCGACGATGGCAGCAGCCGTATCGAGGTCATCCTGTTTACCCAGCCGCTGGCCGAATACGGCGAACTGCTGACCACAGGCGCGGTCCTGATCATCGAAGGTGGCCTGCTGCCTGATGACTTCAATGGCGGCTATCAGGTCCGTGCTCAACGCGTCTTCACCATGGCTCAGGCCGTGTCAGAATTCTCCAAAGCACTACATATCATCTTCAATCAGGAACAGCCCAACCTCGGACAGCTGAAGGCCATTCTCAAGCAACATCAACCGGGCAGGCAGCGCGTCTTCATCGACTATCACAATCAACAGGCCCGCTGCCGACTGAAGCTGGACGATCACTGGCAAGTCACTGCCAGCCCCGAACTTCAGCGAACGCTCAAAGCAATGCATGGGATCGAGTCGGCCGAAATCATTTTTGGAAAACCTGCTTGAGAATCGCAGCTCTCGGCGTGAATCCTCGGCGGTGATAACATTCTGACATGACACACATTGGAACTGACAACGATGCATATTATTCTGTCGATCGTTGGAGCGGCTTCAGCCATTCTCATTCTGCTCCGACTGCTGGCCGAATCCGGGGTCACGATTGCAGGCCTGAACCCGTTTCTGTGGAAACGTCGTCGTGCCTGGACAAAACGCTATGAAGGCAATCCGATTTATCAGATCGAGTTGCCACTGGATCTGACCGCCCTGATGGTCGTCGGCGTAACCCGCCTGGATGGTACGCTCAGTCGCGAGGAAAAACAGCAGATTCTGAAGCTGTTTGAATCCGGGTTCTCGATGACTCGGCGACCGGCTACTGAGCTGATGGTCTCCAGCCAGTATCTGCTGGACGACCGAATGGACTTTCGTGACCATTTGCGCAAGGTGATGGCACCTGCTTTACCTGCTTTCAATCGCGAACAGATCGCTTAGTCAAGACAGATGCTGGCTCGGATTGCCGGGACAGATTTCACTTCAGTCAGTCTCAAAGCTGAAAAAATCGCTGAAATTGATGCCCAGTTTCAGTCACAACACGGTGATCAGGGCAGCTGGCCAGATCAGTCAAGCACTCGCTGAATCCTCTCAGCCTTGTGTTCAAGCACAGTCTTTTTTGGTGATATACTCCGCCCATGAGCCAAAGCAACAATTTCCTTCAATTCGAACAGCCCATCGCTGAACTGGACGCGAAAATCCGCGAACTGCGAAGTGTGGGATCTGACAACGAGATGAATCTCGATGACGAGATTGCCAAACTGGAAGAGAAACTCCAGGTCCAGACCCGCAGTATTTTTTCCGACCTGAGTTCCTGGCAAATCTCACAAATTGCTCGGCATCCCGATCGCCCGTACAGCGAAGATTACATCCGCATGATGTTCGATGAGTATCACGAACTGCATGGGGATCGACACTTTGCCGATGATCAGGCTCTGATCGGTGGATTAGCCCGTCTGGAAGGCGAGCCGGTCATGGTCATCGGCCATCAGAAAGGCCGGGAAACTCGCGAAAAGGTCCGCCGAAATTTCGGCATGCCTCGACCCGAGGGTTACCGCAAGGCCTTGCGCCTGATGCAGATGGCCGAGCGTTTCAACATGCCCATTCTTACCTTCATCGATACGCCTGGCGCCTATCCGGGTATTGGAGCCGAAGAACGTGGCCAGAGTGAAGCTATTGCCCGGAATCTGTTCGAGATGGCCCGATTGAAGGTACCCATCATCTGCACGATCATTGGCGAAGGCGGCTCCGGAGGAGCATTGGCGATCGGTGTCGGCGATCAGGTCATGATGATGGAATACAGCATGTACTCGGTCATCTCACCTGAGGGTTGTGCATCAATTCTCTGGAAAGATGTCAAATTTGCCGAAGAGGCCGCCTCACAACTTGGCATCACGTCTCGAACCTTGAAGCGGCTGGGCCTGATCGACCAGGTGATTCCTGAACCGCTGGGAGGCGCTCACCGAGACCGTTCCATGGTTGCTGATTCGCTGAAGAAGGCCCTGGTGAAGCAACTGACCTCATTGCGGAAACACTCCACCGATGAGCTCCTGGAGACCCGCTATGAGCGGCTGATGAGCTATGGTGTGTTTCAGGAATAAGTTCTGATGACTGGTCACGGCCTGTCCTGGAGTTGGCTATCCGAACGCCTTGACGATGCCCTGGCGCATGACGATGGGCTCACTCAGGGACAGGCACTCACCGTCGCCTATTCCGGCGGCGCCGATTCGACCGCCCTGCTGCACCTGTGTGTTCAACTCTGTGAATACCGGTCACTGACCTGTCAGGCCATTCATATCAATCATCAACTCAGCGCCCAATCCGATCACTGGCAAGCAGCGTGCCAACAGCAATGCGATTCACTGGGCATCGCATTGCTGACCCGATCGGTGGACGTCCAGGATCCTGACAGCTCAGACAGCCTGGAAACCCGTTGCAGGGATGCACGATACCTGGCCTTTGGCGAGCTGCTGCCAGCCAACAGTCTGTTGCTACTGGCACACCATCAACAGGATCAAGCCGAGACCCTGCTGTTGAATTTGTGTCGTGGCAGCGGCATCCGCGGCCTTGGTGGCATGCCGATCATCCGATCACATCAGCAGATATGGATCTGGCGACCGCTTCTCGACCGCTCGCGTGAACAACTCTTGAGCTATTGTCAGGAATGGGGTCTTGAGTGGGTAGACGACCCGTCCAATCTCGACCATCAGCATCGCCGCAATTACCTCCGTCATCAGGTGCTGCCGCTGCTCAGAGGGCCATGGCCAGGCGTCGATCAGACCCTGACACGCTGCGCTGAACTGATGCAGGCTCATGACGCTGTCCATCATGCCCTGGTCGATGAGGCATTGAAGTCCTTGATGGACAATGACCGCTCCTCGCTCGATCTGGACGCACTGGGCCTGCGACCGGTGGTCATCTGGCTGCCGATCATTCGTCGTTGGCTGTGGTGCCAGGGTTTGCCGCTTCCCTCACGGCTGCATGGCGAAGAACTGATTCGCCAATTGCGTGAGGCCAGTGATGACAGTGCTCTTGAAGTGAATTGGCCTGGCACCCGGGTCACTCGTTACCGTCAGCGTTTGATGGCCCATTCGCATGCCGCCATCATCGACCCGGAAACGTTGCCGATCATCGTTCTCAAAGGCCAGCAAACCGATCTGCCACATCCGCTGGGTCGACTGGAATGGTTGGCCCTCTCAGCGGCCACTGTTGATCACTACCCTGAGCTGGATGTTGTCTTTATCAGCGCGGAATCTCGCATACGCCTGGCAGGCTGCACTCACTCCAGCCGCATCCGCACGTTGTTTCAGGATGCCGGGATTCCTCCATCAGAGCGGCGATTAACGCCCAGATTGTATGAGAATGGCCGTTTGCTGTGCATTGGCGACCGGTGGAAGACTGACGCCATGCGATCTCTGGAACAAAGACTCAAGATTGAGCTGCGCTGGTTCCGTGAGACCGATCATTTCGAGTACAATGCCCGGCACTGATTTCTTTTGCAGACAGACTGATGCCTTCCACGAAACCTGATTCACCCGATTTTGAAGCCTCCATCGAACGACTGGAGACCCTGATTGATCAGATGGAGACCGGTGACCTGAGCCTCGAGGAGTCCCTGAAGACCTATGAGAACGGGGTCCGTCTGACTCGGCAATGCCAACAGGCTCTGACCGATGCCCAGCTGAAGGTCGACGCGCTTCTGGCTCAGCACAGCGACCAGGTCGAATCTGACCGTGACGATTGAGACGCAGATACTACAGATCTGTGAACGCACAGATGACTTCCTGGAGCAAACTCTGCCTCAGGCTGCTGATCGACCCCAGCGACTTCATGAAGCCATGCGCTATTCGGTTCTGGGTGGCGGAAAACGGATGCGGCCACTGCTGGTTCATGCAGCGGGAGACGCCCTCTCATTGCACAGCACACCTCTGGATCATATGGCCGCAGCGGTCGAACTGATTCACGCCTATTCACTGATTCATGATGATCTGCCAGCCATGGACAATGACGACCTTCGTCGTGGCAATCCGACTTGCCACAAGCGCTTTGACGAAGCGACAGCGATTCTCGCCGGTGACGCCCTGCAGGCGCTGGCGTTCGAAATTCTGGCGACCTTGCCTGATTGTCGTACCCAGACCCTGGCACTTCTGGCACAAGCCTGCGGATCACAGGGGATGGCTGGCGGGCAAGCCATCGATCTGGACTCCGTCGGTCGACGTTTGTCAGCAGATGACCTGGCGACAATGCACGGCCTCAAAACAGGCGCATTGATTCAGTGCGCCGTCTGCATGCCTGCGATTCAATCTGACTGTGATGAGGGTATCACCCAATCCCTGGAAATTTTCGGCCGCAATGTCGGACTGGCCTTTCAGATTCATGACGACATACTGGATGTGGAGGGGGATACTCGAATCATTGGCAAGCCCAAAGGTTCGGATGCCAACCAGAACAAACCGACCTTCCCTGCGTGCATCGGACTGGAGACATCCAGGCAGATGGCCAACGAGTTACTTGACACCGCGCTGCTGCAACTGGATTCACTTCCAGGCAATACCGAGCTGCTCGAACACCTGGCGCGCTATTCAATCAGTCGCAATCTCTGACTCGACGTAGTGGTTGTTGTGACAGCCTGATACGGTATATGAACCCGTCAACAGGGGCCTGTACCTGGTTCGCGATGGTATGGTCCAGATTGACCTCTCTCGGCTTTTCGGAAATGATGTGCTCGCCTACCTGGGCACCGATGCGATGTTTGGAGAGGTGTCGATGATGGACCATGACGCGCCCAGCGCCAATGCGTCATCGGCTCAGGATTGTGAGGTGTTGATGATCACCCATGAAGCCACCGAAGCGTTGATGGCACAGGATTCGGGGCTCGCTTCGGGATTCTTCAGAACGGTGGCAACGACGCTTGTCAAACGAATTCGATCGACCAACACCAACCAGTAATCCACCTCAATAGTCGGACAATTCGTGCTTACTTATTGTCCCTGTCCTGCGTTTCAATAATCCCGCCACAGGCGTTGAAGCACTGATCATACTGGACCGTGCATTGACGAATTGCCGGCTGCGGACAGCGATCGATCGGTTCGCAATAGGCATTGCCTGATTTGACGCACAACTCATACTGGCGCTGATAATACTTGCGCCGTTCCTTGCAGACTCGATACTCATCGGTACGATTCTTTCGACAGTCGGTCTTGTTGACGTTGCACTGGCTGATGCAAGCCTGGGCATCCGGATCGTCAGGCTCGCTGTAGACTTTTTGCGTCGTGGCCTGACATGCTGTCAGAAACACAACAGCGGTGAGCATTGCCAGCCGAGTGAATCTCGTTCGATTGATGGATGAGGTGAGGTTGCGCATCGACATTCCTGGAATTTACCGAGTGATAGAGCCTGACCATCAGACATTTCGTACTCGACGATTCGCGATGATGGCTGGAAGACTCAGTATCGGTGATTTCTCAGTCAACGGCAACTGTCGTAGTAGACGATCAGGCCGAATCTGACGGAATGAAGCTCAGAGCCACTCCATTGTTGCACCAGCGCTCTTTGGTGGGCTGGGGTCCATCATCAAACACGTGGCCCTGATGCCCAGCACAGCGAGTGCAGTGATACTCGGTACGAGGCCAGATCAGTTTGAAGTCCTTCTTGGTCGTCAGGTGACCGGGAATGTGAGTAAAGAAACTCGGCCAACCGGTGCCGCTGTCAAACTTCATCGATGAGGTGAACAGCGGCAAGCCGCATCCGGCGCAGGCAAAGACGCCCCGGTCATGCTGGTTGTCCAGCGGTGATGACCCTGGGCGCTCGGTGCCGTCCTTGCGCAGCACATCAAATGCTGCAGAGCTCAGCTTGTCACGCCACTCGTCGCGGCTCATCTTGATCGGCTCCAGCGACAGGCTGCCTGAAAAGTCAGCCGGTAGATAGGACTGCCAATTCTGGTGGATCGTCAGTTCGGAGTCGGACATGGTGTTTCCCTTTTGAATGGTGGGGACCAGACCCAAGCCGCCGGTCACGACCAGCGCGGATGCCAAAAATCGTCTGCGATTCATACCAATCCTCAATACGTTATGGTTACTCAATAAGACCGAGTTTATCGGTATTTATTTCAGGCGATGTCGGTCTTGGGCTCGAATCCAGATGATCATAGTCATGATTCGATTCAAGGTGATCAATCGCAATCTCGACTGCAGGTGCTGGAGGCGTCGCATCCAGCACGTCATCGCTGTCGTCCAGGTCCAGATCAACCTCCAGATTCACCGGCGGAGGCTTCTCGTATTCGTCGAGATGGTTAAAATCTGCCAACGCTTCCAGATGGCTGATGTCGATCTGAGGTGGGTCGGTCACCAACGGCTCGCTGAACCGCGCTCCGCTGTCGTCCAGACTCAGCTCGGAAATATCCAGTTGCGGAATCTCGGGCGTCTTCAAATGATCCAGAATGGCACCCACTGGTGCCAGACTGAAATCATCACCGTCCTGAATCGTGGCAGCAGATGATTGATCCTGCGACGACTCGCTGTCTGCCTTCGAATCGTCACTATTCACAGAGGCTGTGGCGCGTGAGGCAGCCGGCTCGGCTGTGGCTACCGACTGCGTTGCAGGCGCCGCTTCTGTTGACTCATCGACGGCAAATGATGCCCGACGACTGGGCTGATCTGACCCCTCCGCCTGATCTCGCTCTGCAACGACGGCAACTAACGCACCCGCTTTCTTCAGCACCTCTCGATAGTGATTGGCCTTGTCCCGACTCAGCCCTCGTTTGAGGATCTTACGCTCGCCGTCAAACAGCGACCGCATCGCTGCGGGCTCTCGCTTGAACAGCGCGGCGAGCCGCACTGCGACCTGCTCCTCACTGAGCTCGGAGACAGTCTTGCCGCGAAACACCACCTGGAAGGTCTTGTCTGACATCTGATCATCATACTGATTCAGTCGCATCGCTTCCAGTCATGCCGAGTGTCCTTCTAGCAGCCTGCCGGACTTAACGGGTCGTCGCGAGGACAAGTCGATTTGAGCCAGACTCGAATTTTCCGCAGTAGATCATGTTAAGCCCGACAGGCTGCCAGGGAGCCTCTGAACAAGTCTTAAGCGAGTTGGATTGAGAAGGGAAATGCGTCCGATCAAGGCGCATGAGCTGAGTTATAGTGGTGCTATAGCTCAGCTCATGCAACGCCGAGCGGGCGTGGTTCACGCTCAAGATAGCCGATCACGACTTGTTCAGAGGCTCCCTGGCGTGTGCTCCTTTACGCCGATGGGTTACAATTTGTCCACTCACACCGATGCTCACCACTGGAGTCCGAACGATGTACATAGCGCTCAAACACACTCACACATTGCTGGCAGTAATCAGCATCAGCGGCTTTCTGATCCGCGCTCTGGGGCATATGGCCGGGGCTGCATGGGTACAACGCAAGCCCGTCCGTATCCTGCCTCATGTGGTCGATACCCTGTTCCTTGCAGCAGGCATCGCCTTGCTGTTTCAGGTTCAGCAGTATCCCTTCGTCAATGACTGGGTAACGGTCAAGGTCATTGGCCTGATCGCCTACATCGTGTTTGGTGTGATGGCACTGAGGGTGGCCAAAACCACGCCACTGAAAGCGGTATGGACCCTGGCTGCTCTGGGAACGTTCGTGTTCGTGGCAAGTGTCGCCTATTCCAAGCAAGCTGCCGGACTATTTGCCTGATCCACCTGACTGAATGTCATAAATCTCATCCAGTGCAGAGGCCAGGTCCGGATACTTGAATGTGAAATCGCTTTTCATGATCTGATCGGGCAGTACTCGCTGACCGTTGAGAAGCAGCTCATCGGCCATCTCACCGAATGCCAGTCTGGCCATCACCGCTGGCATGGGCAGCAAAGCTGGCCGCTTCAGCGCCTGAGCCACAGAGCGGGTGAAGTCCGAGTTGGTCACAGGGTTCGGTGCGGTGGCATTGAACGGTCCAGCCAGACCACCCTCGCAGACCAGATACAGGATCATCCTGACCAGGTCAGTCCTGTGGATCCAGGAAAACCACTGCTGGCCATCACCCAGGCGTCCACCCAGACCCAGCTTGAACGACAAATTCATGCGCTTCAGTACACCGCCGTCATCACCCAGAACTACGCCGATGCGCAGTAGACAGACACGACAATAGACGTCAGAGCGTTGTGCTGCGCGCTCCCACTTTCGGCACATTTCGTGTGAAAAACCCAGAGAGGGTGCTGAATGTTCATTCAGGGCAACCGCACCCTGGTGACCATAGTAGCCAATAGCCGAGCCACTGATCAAAACAGCCGGCTTGTGTTCAAGACGCTGGATCAGTTCATGAAGCTTGCGTGTGACGCCCACCCGAGAGTCGATCAGCAATTGCTTGTAGTCGTCAGTCCAGCGCTTGTTGTCCAGCGCTTGCCCGGCGAGATTGACCACGGCATGGATGATCGAGTCGTCTGTCAACTCATCCAGATCGCTGACCCAGCGGATTCCCGGGTCCATTTGTTCGCGGTATTGGTTCGCGGATCGTGACAGGATGATGACCTGATGACCCTGTTCGAGACTATGAACACATAGAGCACGACCGATAAATCCGGTCCCTCCTGTCAACAGTATCTGATGTGGTTCTGACACTCTGAACTCCACGTTTCTGACGCGTTATACAGACTGTTGAGGCCGCACTCTACGCCATGGATTGAAACTCTACAGAAATGAAGTTTAGAGCGGCTCTGTGAGCCATGAGTGAACAGATCAAGGGAGTTCTCTCGGTATCAGCTGACGACTTAGGGAACCTCTGAACAAGTCATGACCGGTTGTCTTGAGCGTCAAACACGCCCCCTCTGCGTTGCATGAACCGAGCCATAGCACCACTATG